>CAYGOU010000033.1:0-16289 GCA_964351455.1 uncultured Porphyromonadaceae bacterium | reverse complement strand
GCCCCAAACCATGTAAAGGAGCCCGAAAGCGGTAAAAAGATAGGTCACAATGCTACCCCGAACCCCTTCAAATATTTCAAGTTTTTCAACAGCGATACCCAGACTAATTCCCAATAATCCAACGACGACCGAACTTCCGACATGCCCGGCACCGCAGAGAGCCGTGAACAGGATCGTCTTTTTCAAAGACCAGTTTCGTGATTTGGAAATAACAACGAAAGGAAGATAATGATCTGGTCCTGTTACCGTATGAAGCAATGCAATGGATGAGGCTGTCGCTAATAGAAAAACGAACTCAGTATTTAACATGTTCTATCCTCCTTTTGCTTTTATCTTCAGCAGATTGTGACTTTTATTGAAGATAACACTTTTTTTTATTTGAAAGGATTACGTGAACTATTTCTTCAACATCGTAATCATCTCTTTTCTGATTATCGGGTAAAGGTTGTTTCCAGAAACGTTTCAATAAACCCGGCATAATAAAACGGCAAATTGCATAATAAGAAATTTTTTCCATTTTTAAGGGTAATCAAATCCATCATTCTAGGGTGCATTGCCAGATATTCCACCCGGGTTTTCTGTCAAAGTGAAGACCGTAATCATGTCCCTGGGAGTAAGTTGACTAATACCGAAAAAAAAGGGTTCCCTCAAGGGAACCCTAAAATATCGTCTGAATCAGTAACAGTTATTCGCCAAAAATGGATGCCTTCACGTCTGTTTTAATGAGTACCGATAATTCGTAAGAGATGTTTTCACTGGCAGTACCAATCCAATCAACCATAATAGGCTGCCCGCTGTCAAAAAAACCTTTCAATTTGTCGATTTGGGCTTGAGTAATTGCCCATGTAAAACTTTGACTGTTGCTAACAGTGGTTTCGAGAGGCAAATAAAAATTAATTGAATTGTTGACGTCCGTAGCGATATCTAAAACTGCTTCGTGTAGGGTTATGCTTTGAGGGAGGTTCTTAAATGTAAAAGTGATGAGTTTTGGGGTAATGCTTTTTATTTTTTCCTTGTATTCCATATAGTCCTCATTTTTATTAGGATCGAGCGTTTCACTTGCGCGGAATGGGATGCCTCCCATTTTAAGATCCGGGGTGGATTCTTCAACGTTTAAGTCGACGGTAAAATCGACGGGCACAGTTACAGTAAGACTGTCCTGGATTTTCTGACAACTTGTCAATCCAACGACCAGGGTCAGGGCGGCGAATAAAAGTACTTTTGTTTTCATTTTTTAAAATCTGATTAATCATAAATGTTAAGACAACCCTGAAAATAAATTGTTTCAAATGATGCAAATTTTCTTCTGTTAAACACATAAAAAAAAGCCCGGCTTGATTTTCAAGCCGGGCTTTCTGTTGTGGAGACGAACGGAATCGAACCGTCGACCTCTTGACTGCCAGTCAAACGCTCTAGCCAACTGAGCTACGCCCCCAAGTGGGTGTGGGTGTGAGTGTGGGTGTGAGTGTGGGATGCAAAAATAGAATAAATTTTCATCCAAAACAGCTTAAGCGAGCAGGATTTTTGATTTCCGCCCCCCTTCACTTCACCAAACGGTTGCATTTCCCTGATTCCCATTGTATCTTTAGATCAGAAAAACCAGCAACTAGTAACCAGTAACCAGTAACCAGCAACCCTTTGTAATTTGCATCTCTTTCTCTACTTTTATACCCGATAAAAACAAACACGATGGTACCAAAGAAAACCGACAAGGCCAACCTTGAGAACAAGAAGAGCCTTTTTCTTCAGATCGGATACGTGATTGCCCTGGGTTTCCTGCTCCTGGCTTTTGAATGGACAAAAGAGGACCTGAAAATTTCAAACCTGGGATCCCTTAATGAAATGCAGGGAGAAACCGAAATCATTCCGATTACCCGCCAAGAGCCGCCAAAACCTGAAACTCCTCCCAAACCCAAGCAGGTCATCATCGAACTCAACATCGTTCAGGATGACGTGGAGCTTGACGATGAACTCAATCTCGCCGATTTCAGTTCTGATCAGAACGATATTATTGAAATCGTACAGATCCAGGCTGAGGAGGAAGAGCAGGAAGAGGTTTTCTACATCGTTGAAGATATGCCCCAATTCCAGGGCGGCGACCTTGAGTCCTTCAGAAATTACATTCAGGCCAACATCAAATACCCGACCATTGCACTTGAAAACGCCATCAGCGGTACCGTGTATGTGAACTTTGTGGTCAATGCCAGAGGTGAAATTGCCAACATCACCATCGTCAGAGGCGTGGATTCGACGCTCGACAATGAAGTGGTCAGGGCACTAAAGGCTGCCCCGAAATGGGTGCCCGGCAAACAGAGAGGCAAACCGGTCAGCGTTTCGATGTCGATACCGGTCAGGTTCATCCTGCAGTAAAGAACTCATAAACAACTTTAAGGCTGTCCCGCTGAGACAGCCTTTTTTAATTTTTCGTCATTGATAGAACAGGATCCCAAAATACCATCGCAGGAGTCAATCCAGGAACCCAGAATTGCCCAGACCGGAGAAACGGCCGTGCTGGTTGGAGTGGTGAACCGTGAACAATCCCTGTCTGATGTGATTGATTACCTGGATGAGCTTCAGTTTCTGGCCGAAACCGCCGGTGCACAGCCTGTGCGGCGCTTTATCCAGCGGGTTGATGAAAGAAATCCCGGAACCCTGATCGGCAAAGGTAAGATCGAGGAGATCAAAGCCTTTATGGAGGAGCATGAAACCGATCTGATCATTTTCGATGATGAACTGACCCCCACCCAGCTCCGCAATATCGAAGGCATCCTGCAGAGAAGGGTCCTAGACCGAACCAACCTGATTCTTGATATTTTTGCGGGCCGGGCAAGAACCGCCTACGCCAAGGTCCAGGTTGAACTGGCCCAATACCTCTACCTCCTGCCCAGACTTACCCGCATGTGGACCCATCTCGAGCGCCAGCGGGGAGGAATCGGACTGAGAGGTCCCGGCGAACGTGAGATCGAAACCGACCGCCGAATCATCCGCGAAAGAATTGCCCGCCTTAAGGATCAGCTTGAAAAGATCGACCGGCAGATGACCACCCAGCGTCAAAACCGTGGCAAAATGGTCAGGGTGGCCCTCGTGGGATATACCAATGTGGGCAAATCCACGCTGATGAACCTGCTCAGCAAGTCGGATCTCTTTGCAGAAAACAAACTTTTTGCCACCCTTGATACCACCGTAAGAAAGGTGGTGATTCAAAACCTTCCCTTTCTGCTGAGCGACACCGTTGGGTTCATCCGAAAGCTGCCGCATGACCTCATTGAATCCTTCAAATCAACCCTCGATGAGGTTAGGGAGGCCGATCTGCTGCTTCATGTGGTGGATATTTCGCATCCCAGGTTTGAAGAACAAATTCAGATTGTACAGCAAACACTGGCAGAACTTGACTGTAATGATAAGCCGAATATATTGGTATTTAACAAGATAGATGCCTTTTCCTTCGTCCCTAAGGATGAGGATGACCTCACCCCCAAAATGCGCGAAAACTGGAGTCTTGAAGAATTGATGAATTCATGGATGGCAAAAAACAATAATCCGTGTATTTTTGTCAGCGCAAAGGAGAAAACCAATCTGGATGCCTTAAAGGATTTGATTTATGAACAGGTCAGGGAGATTCACATTACCAGGTACCCGCATAATGACTTTCTTTTCCAGCTTTAGCCTCGGATTGCCAGCGAGATTGCTCCTGGTGATGCTGCTCTTCGGCTTCTCCTGCCAGCATGCCTCCACTCCCGGTGGCGGAGATGCCTACGATCCGGATGAAATGCCGGTGCTCTATGAACCCAAACCTGCAGTCATGACCCCCGAAAGGTCGGCGCTGGTTCAGAAAATTGAAAATTTCTTTGACTTGCGGTTCCGTGAAGGGTTCAGTGGATCAGTCATTTTTGCCGAGGAGGGCGGAATCCTTTTCGGTAAGTCATACGGACTGGCCAATATCCATACCAAAGACACCCTTCACCTGAATTCAGCCTTCCAGCTAGCATCGGTCAGCAAGCCCATTACAGCCCTGGCCGTACTCATCCTCAAGGAGCAGGGCCTTCTGAGTCTCGAGGACAGCCTTCAACAGTTTATTCCGGATTTTCCTTATCCCGGAATTACCATCCGGATGCTGCTCAGCCATCGAAGTGGCCTCCCAAACTACATGTACCTTGCCGATGAGGTTTGGCCAGATAAGGAGGTTCCCCTAGGCAACGACGACATGGTGGATCTGCTCGTGGTTTACAAGCCCAAACCCTATTACCCGCCCAACACCCGTTACAACTATTCCAACACCAATTACGCTTTGCTTGCAACCATTGTCGAAAGGGTATCGGGTATCGGTTTTCAGGATTTTGTTCAGAAGCGGATCTTCAACCCCATCCGCATGACCAACAGCTCCATCTACTCAAAGTGTGATAACCCACAGAATTCCAATCCGGTTACCGGATATGTTTCGGCCCGTCGCGAGGCCGACAACTCCTACCTCAACGGGGTGATGGGCGACAAGGGAGTCTATGCCTCTGCCATTGACCTGCTTCGCCTTGATCAGGCCTTGTATAACAATGTTCCGGTTTCTGCCGCCACGCTGAATGAGGCTTTCACCCCACATCACAAAGACCTGAGGCTCCATGATAACTATGGTCTTGGATGGAGGCTGGATGCCTCGGATACCACCAATGCAGTGATTTACCATTCAGGGTGGTGGAAGGGATTCAAAACCCAGTTCGTCAGGGAAACCGGTACCCAGCGAACCATCATTGTGCTCTCAAACACCCTCCGGGGCAGCAACTTCAAGCACCGCGAACTGAGAGAACTCTTTACCTTCTAAACCAGCTTGTTGGCAACCAGGTATTCACCAATCTGAATGGCATTGGTGGCGGCTCCTTTTCTCAGGTTGTCGGATACGATCCAAAGATTCAGACACTTATCGCATGACTCGTCGATGCGGATTCTTCCAACAAAGACCTCGTCCCTTTCATGCGATGTCAGCGCCATCGGGTACACCGAAGCAGACGGATCGTCCTGAACCACCACGCCGGGGGCTCCCCTGAGCAGTTTATATACCTCTGTTAGGGTGAATGGCTTTCTGAATTCAACGTTCACCGATTCAGAATGACCCCCAATCACCGGAACCCGCACCGCCGTGGCCGTCACCCTTATTGAATCATCGCCGAAAATTTTGCGGGTTTCATTCACCAGCTTCATCTCCTCCTTGGTATATCCGTTCGGGGTGAACTGATCGCACTGCGGTATGCAATTTCGATAGATCTGGTGCGGATAGGCCCTCTCAGCCTGTTGCCCTGAACCGATTCCATCCTCCCTGGCCCCTTCGAGGGCCCCTTTCTCTTCAAGTTCAAGTTGTTTTACCGCCTTGACACCCGTTCCGGTAACCGACTGGTAAGTGCTTACCACCAGCCTTTCTATGCCGAACTCCCGGTGCAGGGGTGCCAGTGCCACCAGCATCTGAATGGTGCTGCAGTTTGGATTTGCGATGATCCGGTCGCCAGCCTCAAGCAGGTGTGCGTTGATTTCGGGTATGATGAGCTTCTTGGTTGGATCCATGCGCCAGGCCGACGAATTGTCGATCACTGTAATACCTGCCTTCGCAAATTCAGGAGCCCAGTCAAGAGAGCTTTGTCCGCCTGCTGAAAAGATTGCCAGATTTGGCTTCAGCGCAATCGCCTCCCGCATGCCCACAACCATATAGGGTTTCCCTCTGAAAAAGACGCTTTTGCCAACCGATCGCTCCGATGCTACCGGTATCAGTTCGGTCACCGGAAAATTTCGCTCTTCAAGAACCTGAATCATCTTTGTGCCTACCAGTCCGGTGGCCCCAACCACAGCTATCTTCATCCTTTTTTTTTGTTGTGTTGCTGATTATTCGACCTCCTCCTTTCCATTTTCACATGCCTCTGGCGTCTATGGAAAGAGGAACCGCAAAAATAGCCGAAAATGATCAATCTCTCCTGCTGCCTGCTGCTCATCACCGAAATTATGTTTGATCCTACTCCCCGGGTTGGATTGCCGGAGTCAGAGTACATCGAAATTTACAATCCGGGTAACGATACCATTGACCTGTCGCACTGGCAGCTCAGGATTGGCGACCGCATGGTAACACTGACCCGGCAGGGTGGGGCCGGCAATGGTTTTCCACCGGGCTATTGCATTCTGACTGCAGCTAAGCAAGAGGATCTTTTCACCCCCTTCGGCCTGGTCATTCCGCTCTCATCATGGCCCGCCCTTTCGAACACTGGTGCCAGGGTGTCGCTGATCGACCCCGGGGGCAGGCTGATTCATTCAGTTGACTACAATCCGGGATGGATAACCGATGCCTGGAAGGCTAACGGTGGCTGGGCGGTTGAGATGATTGACACCCACCGTTGGGGACATTCAGGCAACTGGACCGCAAGCCTCGATCCCTCAGGAGGAACACCCGGGCGCACCAACTCAGTGGCAGGCTTCCTTGAAGATGAAGATCCCGTTACGGCCCTGCGGCTCTTTCCGCATGGATCAACCCAGCTGGGTTGCCTGTTTTCAGGTTCCCTGCATCCACTCATGGTATCTGACAGCCTCTCCCTCATCCTGCACCCGGGGGGCCACCGTTGCGATCGGATCGAAAGCAATGAATTTGGACTTGACATTCTGCTGTTCAGCCTTCCCCGTAACCTGGATCCGGCGTTGCGTTACAAATCCCGTTTCGGTGGGGTGCTTTTTGATTATGCCGGAAGAGAGGTGTCGGGCGGTTCCCTGCTTTTCGCTTTTCACGGGTTGCCAAAGTATGGTGATCTGGTCATCAATGAGGTGATGTTCGACCCGGGGGCAGGAGCTTCTGAATTTGTTGAAATTTATAACTGCGGTGAAGCTGTTTTCGACCTGTCGGTTTTGACCCTGCTGAGGGGGTCGCCCGATTTACCGGGCACCGCCTCTGCCTGGTCTGAGGGAGCCTCTCTGTCTTATCTGCTTTTCCCGGGCAGTTGTGCCCTGATGCCGCGAATTCCCTCGCTGCCCAATGGCGGTGGCTGGCTCGCCCTGATGACTGAATCAAATGACCTGCTGGATCAGATGGTCTACCGTCCCGATTTTCACCATCCCCTGATCAGGGATCGCTCAGGGATCTCTCTCGAAAGAATAGATCCCTATGGCAGCGGAATGGAAGCGGCCAGCTGGCACTCGTCTGCCGATCCCGCAGGATCCACCCCTGGAGCCATCAACAGCATCGCCCTGGCTGAGTCGCGGGATCACCATCCGTCAACCGGTACCGAGGATCCGGTCGTATTCAGAATTCTCACTCAGGGGAGCCATGTTATCATCGCTTACCACACCGATGAGCCTGGCTGGTATGGGCGCATCCTGCTTTTCGACCGGCAGGGTGTGCAGGTTGCAACACTGCGCGAACCCGGACTCCTCGAACGCTCGGGAACGGTGCTCTGGAACGGCCTCGATCAGAACGCGACCTCAATGGCTCCTGGCATTTACCTCGTGCTGGCAGAGTGGTATCAGAGCAACGGCAAAAGAGGCAGATGGAAAAGAGGCTGTTTTTTTTCCGGATCGTTGCCCTAAGACAGCATGTGGCGGATCAGCAGGCTGAGGCGGTCGGTGGCCAGCAGGGCCGCCTGTTGCACATCGATGTGGCTGTTTACCCCGAATTCACCTGGTACGGCCTTGTTTGTAATTACTGACACGGCAAATACCGGCAGGCTCATGTGCCTGGCGACGATAACCTCCGGAATGGTCGACATGCCGATGGCATCCCCTCCGATGATCCTGTAGTGGGTGTACTCTGCCGGGGTTTCAAAGCTGGGACCGGGGTTGCCGATGTATACTCCTTCCTGAAGCGTAAAGCCCTTTTCTGATGCGATCTGATGGGCTTTCCCGATCAGTTTCCGGTCATAGGGTTCGCTCATATCCGGAAACCTCGGTCCGAACTCCTCCAGGTTCGCCCCCCGCAGGGGATTTTCAGGAAAGAAATTGATGTGGTCACGGATCACCATCAGATCGCCGACGTTGAATGCGGGGTTGATTCCTCCCGCTGCATTTGACAGCAACAGTTGTTCAATGCCCAGCATTTTCATGACCCGAACGCCAAAGGTCACCTCCTGCATGCCGTAGCCCTCATAATAATGAAAGCGGCCCTGCATGGCCACCACCGGCTTGCCGGCCAGCTTGCCAAGGATCAGCATACCCTTGTGTCCCTCTACGGTCGAGTGGGGGAAGCCCGGAATGTTCCGGTAGGGAATGGCCACCTGCTCAACGATCTGGTCGGCCAGGCTTCCGAGTCCTGTTCCCAGCACGATCCCTGCAACGGGAGTTTCCGGTGACCGTTCCGCTATGTGTTGGGTCGCTTCAGCTATTTGACTGTACATATTCCTGTATCTTGGTTGTAATAATTTCGGTATCCTCGTCAGAAAGGGCAAGATCCATCCGGATCACCTTCCACTTCAGGGATCTCAGTGATGGAAAGCACTCGAGTTTGACGGCATCCTTGCCGGTGGTTAGCAGTAAGTCAGGCACTTCTCCCGCCTGTTTGATGCGCGACAGGATTTTGCTGGCATCCCCTTCACGGTATCGGTGGTGATCGGGAAAGAGTATGGTATCCAGGGATTTAACCCTCCCTTCAAGCCAGCGGGTCAGAGACAATGGATGGGCGATTCCTGCTACTAGCAAAACCCTGGAGTTTTTAAGATCCTGGCTGTCAGGTGCAATTTCTATAGTTCCGTCCATGGCGTGCGCCAGTCCCGCATATTGAAGTGAGGCCTGAATCAGGATCTGATCATCCCGCAATCGGAGTTTTTGACGATATGCTGACAAATCGTTTTTGGTCCAATTGTGCGGTATCTTGGTAATCACTGCCAATGCGGTCCGGCTGAGGGCCCCCGGGGGTTCACGGAGGCGCCCCGCGGGCAGGAGCCGGTCTTTCCAGGGGGGGCGTCCGGCATCCAGCAGGACGACCGGAAAGACGGGAGAGACCCGCCTGTGCTGAAAGCCGTCGTCCATCAGGATCACCTGGGGTGGAAGGGGCAGTTCGAGCATCCTTGTAATTCCTCTACTCCTGTTGCGGTCGACAGCCACCGGAATATGGGCGAGCCTGCGTTTGATCTCAAGGGGTTCATCGCCTGACAGTGCCGGGTCATCGTCAGGCTGCACCCACCTGAATCCACTTGAACTCCGGAGATAGCCGCGGCTCAGGATGGCTGTTCTGTATCTCTTTGACAGGATACCGGCAAGCCAGATGACAAAGGGCGTTTTTCCGGTTCCACCGGCGCTGATGTTGCCCACGACGATCACCGGCACTCCGGGTGCGACCCCCCTGAGGATACCCAGGTCATAGAGCCGGTTTCTGAACGATACGGCAAGTCCGTACAGGAGGCTTAACGGAAAGAGGATCGCCTGTTTCAAGAGTTATTGTATTTCGATCCGGTAAGGGATGCGTGCCTGAATGCGGCCACCACGCGTCAGCTCGCGGATATCCCCAAGAACGGGAATTTCGCTGGCGAGGGTGTTGGTCAGCGAGAGGTTTCTGCCCAGCACCTGATTCAGGATCTCCTGCAGGGGGTCTTTCAGCACCGGCAGTTCCCTGATCCTGTAGTTGGTGATACCGGCTTCCTGTGCAGCCAAATCGAGAGCGGTCATGATTCCTCCCGTTTCATCCACCAGGCCGCGGCTAACGGCATCTCTGCCGCTCCATATTCTGCCCTGGCCAACGGCATCGACCTCTGCGGGCGACATGTTTCGTGCCCCGGCCACCATCTTAACGAAATTGTCATAGGTGGTCGACAAGAGGTCTTCATAAACCCTTCTTTCAGCAGGGGTCAGCGGCCGCAACAGCGAGCCTGCATCGCCCATTTCATGGGTTTTGTACCCGTCTGCCATGATGCCAAGCTTGTCGTTCAGGAGTTTGCTGATATCCGGTACCATTCCGAATGCGCCGATCGATCCGGTGAGGGTCATCTCACCTGCCACGATGCGGGTTGCCGGAGCTGCTATCCAGTATCCTCCCGACCCGGCCACCTCTCCCATCGATACGATCACCGGCTTCTCTTTGGCGGTCAGCTCAACCTCCCTGCGGATGATGTCGGATGCAAGTGCATCGCCCCCCGGAGAGTTGATTCTGAAAACCACCGCTTTTATTCGGTCGTCGTTGCGTGCCCTTTTAAAGCTTTGCGCCAGGTCGGCCCCGATGCTTTGACTGCCGGAGGCTCTCATCGAAATTGAGCCCAGTCCGTAAATGATGGCGATCCGGTCGGCCGAGTACTCCTCCTTGACGGCGGGAGGTACGAGCCGGTACTGATCGATCCCGATGGTTCTCAGTTTTTCAGCATCCGGCAGGGCGGTTTTGTGTTTCAGAAGCACCTCAAGTTCATCCTCATAAAGAAGACTGTCGACAAGATTTGCTGCAAGCGCAAGCTCGGGAGTTCTTGGGATCCAGCCATTGGCCAGCCGGTTGATCTCTTCAACCTTAATGTTTCGGGAGGCGGCCATATCACCGGCCATCTCTTCCCAGAGCGTGTTGACATAAGCGGCAATCTGCTCGCGGTTTTCGGCACTCATGCTCTCGAGCAGGAAGGGTTCAACTGCCGACTTGTACTTCCCTTCGCGGATCACCTGTACATTGATCCCTAGTTTGTCGAGCGCTTTGGCGAAGAAGAGAACCTGGGAGCTGAGTCCTTTGAATTCAAAGATCCCCTCATGTCCCATATAAACCTCATCGGCAACGCTGGCGAGGTAGTAGCCCGACTGGGTAAAGAGGTCCGAGTAGGCAATAATGAATTTGCCTGACTCCCTGAAGGATTCGAGTTCTTTTCTGATTTCGGCCAGGTTGGTGATGCCCGTCATCGGAAGGTACGACTTCAGCAGAATGCCATCGATATTTGGATCGGTGGCCGCTTTGCGGATGCCGGTCAGAATGTCGTACAATCCCAGCGTACCCTTGAAATCCATTGAGGATAGGGCCACCGGGTCAAACTGCTGGTCTAACCTTCTGTCGGCTATGGCCTGGCTCACATCGATCACCAGGATGGTATTGGGTTTGATCTTTGCTTCAGGACTCTTGCTGCTCAGCATGGAGGAGATGCTCCCCAGTGTTATCAGCAGCAGGATCAGCAGGGCGGCGCAGATGGCCAGAAAACTGGCCAGGAAATACTTGAAAAAGTTCTTCATTTTCTGTTTTGATTAGGATCTCAAAAATAGGGGTTAAAGCCCTAAATTTATGACTTTATTTGCATTATGAGTGAGTTCATCATCGGTCTGGGCAGCAACCTGGGCGACCGTGAATACCTTATCGAAAAGGCGATCGGGGAAATCGGGCTCAGCATTGGCAGGGTGATCGCCCGCTCCTCCCTTTATGAGTCTGAATCGTGGGGCTTTGACTCCCCGAACCGGTTTCTGAACGGAGCGGTCAGGGTTGCAACGGATCTCACTCCGCTTGATTTGCTTGATGCCTTGCAGTGCCTGGAGAAGAATGAGGGGAGGATCCGGATCAAGGATTATGCCGACCGCAGGCTCGACGCCGACATCCTGCTCCGGATGGATCCTGGCCAGGAGATCTTTTCGGGAGGAGAAGAGGGATTGAAACTGGAGATTCCGCATCCCAGGCTGCATCTTCGGAAGTTCGTGCTACTGCCCCTCGCGGAGCTGGCTCCGGAATGGGTTCATCCGGTGTTAAGCAAAACCGCTGGTGAGTTACTGGAGGCCTGCCCTGACCGGGGGACCATAAGCTTGTTCAGAAAGTTCCGTGATTCTCGCTAGACTTGCTGCCAAAGGCAAGATCCCCGGCATCTCCGAGTCCTGGAACGATGTAGGCCTTTGAAGTAAGTTCGTCGTCAATGGCCCCAACCCAGATCGAAGTCTTTTTCATCGGCAGGTTTTGCCGGAGGTGTTCTATGCCCTCCTTGCAGGCAATGATGGCCAGGAAATGCACATGAGAGGGTTTTCCCATTTCTGTGAGTGCCTTGTAGGCCAGCAGGGCAGATGCACCAGTTGCAATCATGGGATCGGCGAGAATGACCACCTTATCGTCGATGGGTGGAGCTGAGATGTGTTCAAAACGGATGTGGAAGGTACCATCTTTTTCATACTCCCGGTAGGCTGAGATAAATGCATTTTCAGCATGGTCGAAGTAATTAAGCAACCCATGGTGTACCGGGAGTCCTGCCCGCAGGATCGAGGCCAGCACGATCTTGTCATCAAGCACAGGAACTTCGGCGATACCGAGCGGCGTTTTGACTTCGCGGATCCGGTAGTTGAGCGTTTTGCTTATTTCATAGGCCATGATTTCGCCAACCCTTTCAAGGTTGCGGCGAAATCTCATCGGATCGAGCTGGATCTTCTCATCCCGGATTTCAGCCATGAAAGCATTAAGCAAGGAATTCTTCTCTCCCAGGTTCTTGATCATCGCTTTTTGGTATGGTTGCTTCGTAAAAGTAGCAAAAAATAATTGAGGGGCCAGTTAAACCTGCTGATTTGCAGGGAGAGATAGCTTTGAGGCACGCCTCCGAACCCCTGGTAAAAACGGGCCAGCGAGGGCAGGTCTGACCCCTCAAAGTCAAACATGCCGGTCATGCCCGAATGTTCGCGGATGAATGAGTCGATGAGCATGAAAAGCGCCCTGTTGTTGCGGCCTTCAGGCGACAGCCCCGGAGCCAGGTAGTAGTATCTCTGGTGGCTGAATCCCATCAGCACGGCAGCTTCAAGTTGTCCGTGAGGGTTTCTGACTCCGGGAAGAAGCGCTGCCTTGTTTTCAATCATCCTGCCAGCCAGGTTGATGAAGGTTTGCCTGTTGCGGGGTGAAAGCAGGATTCTGCTGCCCGCACTCTGATCGCCCCGAAGGAATTCAAGGTATTCTGAAAGGCTCACCTCATGATCGTAAACCAGGGAAGCGGCCATTGCTTTTTTCAGGTTGCGAATGGTATTCTGACTGTACTTTTCCCTGATCCTTTCGTAAGGCAAAACCAGGTCAAGTTCATAGGTGGTGTGCTTAGCGGGTTTGAAATCCTTACTCGCCAAAGGATTCATCCGGTTGAGGGTGGTGTGAATCCAGCGAATGGAGGCGGGAATCCGTTCAAGAAAGGCGATTACCTCATCATTTCCCGGCGGCCGGTTGCAAAAAACACCAAGCTGCTGCGAAAGCAGGGGTTGGAAGAGGTAGGAAATGCCATACCTGGTGCGTTTGGGGATGGGCATGATCATCGAATAATCATGGTTGACGAGGGCTTCCCAGCCGGGAGACACCGCATCCAGGTACCACGACCAGGCATAGATGTTGCCGTTCACGGCCTGCCGGATTGAGCGGTCCCACCGCGACTTGTTTATGTCAGAATGTCTGAGGTACCAGATTTCCATCCACAGCGCTTATTGCGAAGAGGCCCTGATCAGAATCTGCCTGTAAACTTCCGACCAGGCGGTCCATTCTTTCCACTCACTCAATGATTCGTTGTGCCAGAGGGTGATGAAGGTTCCGTTGACGGCCTTCACCCGGTCGATCAGCTTTTCAGCAGCTTCGACCGCCTCTTCGGGCTGAAGTTTCAGGTATCGTTGCAGGGTGATGTCCATCAACTGAAAGGGGAAAACGGTCAGGTCGGTGACCTTGTTATCCTCCAGATCAAAAAAGGTAAAGGGAGAGGCGATGCCGGCCCTGAATCCGGGTCTCTCGGCATAGCCCATGGTGTAATCTTCTTTTATTCCCAGATTATTCAGCAAGCGGTAAGTCTGTGGCATTTCCATTTTCAGAAAGTGCTGCCTGCTTTTTGTCACCGGCTTTCCGCTGAGCTTTTTCAGCCTTTCGATCTCTGTGGATATCTGATGCGAAGAGGCGTTGGATGCGTATGAAGGGTGAATGCCGGTTTCATCCCGGGAGGCCAGCTGCCCTATCAGTCTAGCAAGTTCCGGATTCCGGTGCGGGCTGTTTTTATCATGCTTTCCGTGGTCGCCGAGCAGAAAAAACCAAATGGGACGAATGGCTGCTTCGCCGTGATAAAGCTCGATCAGGTCATAGGTGTCGAATGGGTCAGGCTGGTTGCCCCGGATGGCCTGATAGCGGTAATTCCGAAGGTCAGGACGGTTGATATCCCGAAGCATGCCCCCGAGGGTTCGCCAACACCCTTTGTTTCTGAAGGCCCACGCCTGGTCGATGTCGATGGTGGGTATGAAGCGGTAGGGTGGGAAGGAGGATGCGGGACAGTTTGGAATCTCCTGGCTGATCAGATCCGCAAATTTTAGCAGCCATTCGTTCACCAGCGGACGATCAAGAAAACCGTTATGGAAGGCGTACGACTCACCCGACTGAAATCGCTGGTGCTCGTCGGATTCAAATGGCAGGTACTCCTCGTAGCGGCTAACCATGTAAAAAACAGCCGAGAAGAGATCAAATGTGAGATTGAAGTTCCCCTCTCTGGTAAAGAATACGGGCAGATCTCCCCATCGGGCGATTCTTCCGATCTTATTCTCCTGCGAGGTTACGTTTCGCTCGAAGAGCAAACCGGATGCGGGAACCGTAAAGCAATCATCCACCGGCGTGAAGCAATAGGCCAATTTAGGACCCTCCTCAAGCCGGATCTCTTCAATGAAGCTTGTGATGCGATAAGAAATGTTCATCTGCTGCCGGAAAATCAGGTCGAGGGTGTATTCGAGCCGCTGGCTGATTTCCGGACTGTATATCAGTAGCATGGCGTTACAGATTAGAAGTTGAAGATAAGAATTATATCGTCTATACCATCAGGTTTTCATCGGCCATGCTCAGGTAACCCTGGTCTGATATGATTAGGTGATCAAGCAGGGAGATGTCAAGGAGAAGGGCGGCATCTCTGATTTTATTCGTGATTTTCAGATCGGCGTCAGAGGGTTTCAGGTTCCCGGAGGGATGGTTGTGCGCTAGTATGATGCCACTGGCAAGCTTTTCAACCGCAGCGTGCATGATGAGCCGGATGTCGGTTACGGTTCCAGAGATGCCTCCCTGGCTGATTCTGACCTTTTCAATGAGTTGGTTTGCGCGGTTCAGCAGAAGGATCCAGAACTCCTCGTGTACCAGGTCGGCCAGGGTCCCCTCAAGCAGTTGATATGCATCTTCGCTGCAGCGTACCGAACTTCGTTGCCGGGGCTGGTCGGCCCTTTTTCGCCTGCTAATTTCGAAAGCTGCCAGTATTCGGGTCGACTTGGTGGCTCCTACCCCGCGGATTTTGGATAACTCTGCCAGGGTCATCTTACCCAGCCGGTGCAGGTCGTTGTCGGTCTGCATCATAAGCTTTCTTGCCAGGTCGATGGCCGAGGCCTCCCGGGTGCCGGTTCCGATCAGGATGGCCAGCAGTTCAGTATTACTCAGGCTCGAAATACCCTGATGGCGAACCTTTTCAAGGGGACGGTCCTCAACCGCCAGATCCCGTATTCTGATGAAAGGATATTGTTCCATGGTAGTACCATAGATGCAAAAGGGTGGGCGAATTGGAAAAAAACCAGGAATCGGACAAAAAAAAAGGTGCCGGAAAGGCACCCTTAATGATATATCCGTTAAGCAGCCTACAGGCTGTTCACATGCTTGGTCAGGCTCGACTTGAGGTTTGAGGCCTTGTTGTCATGGATCATGTTGCGCTTCGCCAGCTTGTCGAGCATAGCGGAAACCTGGGGAAGCAATTGCAGTGCCTCCTCCTTGCTGGTGACACTCCTGAGTTTTTTAACCGCATTACGAGCCGTCTTGGTGTAGTACTTGTTGTGAATCCTTTTGGTTTCCGTCTGACGAATTCTCTTCAATGCCGATTTGTGATGTGCCATACTGTCTTTTGTGTAAAAAATGTAGCCCGTAGGGGAATCGAACCCCTGCTACCAGAATGAAAATCTGGCGTCCTAACCCCTAGACGAACGGGCCAAAGAACTTTCAAGCCGAAACTTGGGACTGCAAAGGTAGCCAATAATTTTATTTGTGCAATATCGCGAACAAATTTTCAACCACGGGTACTGCTATAACAATGTTTATCTTTGGATTCTTGAATTGGGCCAGATATTTTTCATATTGCTATGACCCTTAAACCTTTGGTGTCTGCTCTGTTGCGCAGGCTTGGACTTATCAGGATGATGGATGTTGCCAGGTTCTGGCTCATGCGCATAACGAGCATGAGGCAAAACCGGCGTTTTGTGCTCGATAATCCGGGCGTGGTGCTTCCTCCCGATGACCTCATGTATGAGGCGTTCAGGATCGATTATCACCGCTATTTCAATAACGGCCGCAAGACGGCAGCCTGGCTGCTGGATCTGGCCGGAAGGCACCGGAATCTTAACGAGGCGGTCATCCTCGACTGGGGATGCGGTCCAGGCAGGAT
>CAYGOU010000032.1:0-16494 GCA_964351455.1 uncultured Porphyromonadaceae bacterium | reverse complement strand
GGAGTCAATAACATCATCATAGAGCCTATCGTTGACCAATCGGGAGGGGGTACCAGTGATGAGGATGGAGAAAAGGAATCAAGAAAGTTCTCATCGGGTCTCAACCTTCTTGATGTGGAAGCTATAAAATCAGTTCTCCCTACCGTGACCCAGGTGAGTTCAGAGATACAACTCAACAGTTTTGTTCAGCACAGGCAAACCCGGCGCCCAACGGTTCTGTTGGGTGTTGATCCGGCCTATTTTAATTTGTTTAATCTGTCTCTGGAGAAGGGCGACCTTTTTAACCGCATTCACGAGGAGCGTGGTCAGGCCGTTTGTGTGATCGGTTCTAATGTTGCCGCCATGCTTTTTCCTGCCGAGGAGGCGGTAGGGAAGTTTCTTAAGGTTGGACACAACTGGTTGAAGGTGATAGGCGTGCTAAGACCCCGGGATGTGATGGTCTCATCCTCTTCTGCGGGTCTGGGCGTTTCCAATACCAACGATCTGGTTTTCACCCCATCCCGTACCATGTTGGTCCGTTACCTCAACCGGGCAGTGGTAAACCTCAAACTTCCTGAGGTTAGCTCTATGCAAATTTTCGGTGGAGGCCGGGGAGGCCGCGGAATGGCAATGGCCATGTCAATAACCACCGGCACAGATCAGGGAACCTCGACCACGACCAACTACAATCAGCTTGATAAAGTCATTGTTCAGGTTAAGGAATCTTCGCAACTACAGGCAACCACTGAGATCATGACCCGCATGCTGCTCAGGAGACACAACGGAGTAGCAGATTTTAAAATTACCGTTCCCGAATTACTGCTCAAACAGGAGCAACGTACCAAAGACATTTTCAACATTGTTCTCGGCGCCATTGCAAGCATATCCCTGATTGTGGGTGGGATCGGTATCATGAACATTATGCTCGCCTCTGTAATGGAGCGGGTCAGGGAGATTGGCACCCGGCAGGCAATCGGGGCAACCCGGAAGGACATCATTGTTCAGTTTCTGTCTGAGTCGACACTGATCAGCATTGTCGGAGGTATCATCGGAATAATACTCGGAATCATTTTATCGAAGCTCATCACCAGGTTTGCAGACATTTTGACCATTGTTACCCCCTTCTCGGTTTTTATTGCCTTTGGGGTATCCGCAGCGGTCGGAATCATCTTCGGTTACCTGCCTGCCAAACGGGCAGCTGACCAGGATCCTGTCGAATCATTGAGGGCAGCTTAAACCAATATCCAGTTGAAAAGATGAAAAGAGTCGGTTTAATAGTGGTGCTGATTTCCCTGCTGGTGCCTGTGACCTTGCAGGGGCAGACCGGTGCATCCAGGTTGTTGTCTCTTGAGGAGGTGATCGGACTGGCGCATGAGAATTCACTTGAAGCATTGCTGGCCAAGCACCGCTTTCGCCAGAGCTATTGGGAATTCAGGGCATACAAGGCCAATTACCTTCCTTCGCTCTCTCTTAATGCCGACCTGGTAGAACTCACCCGGGCCATCACCAAGGATGCCGTTTTTGAAGATGGTTCATGGAAGGAGATTTATGCAAAGACCGAAAGGCTTAACAGCAGTCTGAGCCTTTCGCTCAATCAGAACGTACCCTTTACCGGGGGCCGGATCTTTGTAAATTCTGAACTGGGAAGGCTTGACCTGCTGAACGGCGACCCTGCCACCCTCATGTCGACCCCGATCAGCATTGGATTCAGGCAACCCTTATTTTCCTACAACGAATTCAAGTGGGAGAAAAAAATTGCTCCGATCAAGTACGAGGAGTCGAAGAAAAGCTACCTCGAATCGATGGAGAATGTGAACCTGAGGGCGGTGCAATATTTTTACGATTTGCTTGCTGCTCAAATGGATATGGAGACCCAGGCCTATAACCTTGCCAACAACGACACCCTTTACAAAATTGCCCTCGGCCGATACGAACTGGGGATGATCGATAAGGGGGAATTGCTTCAGATGGAGGTCAACTACATCACTTCGGCTGATCAGCTGGTAAAGACGCAACTCGATTTTGAGGTGAAGAAATCCAACCTTCGCTCGTTTCTTGGATTCAGCGATAACATTGACCTGGCCCTGGTTCCAACCATGGAGGCTCCAAAACTCGAAATCGATGTGAGCCAGGCGATCGATATGGCCAGGGAGAACAACCCGCAGATGCTTTCGATGGAGCGGCAAATGCTTCAGGCAGAACAAAGCATTGCCCAGGCAGAGGCCAATGCCCGCTTTAACGCGGATCTGTTTGCAGCATACGGACTAACCCAGCGAGGTAATTCCTTTGCGGAGGCCTATGCTGATCCCCAGGAGTCACAGCGGCTGAATGTTGGCGTTACGGTTCCGATACTGGACTGGGGACGGCGGAAGGGAATGGTCAGGATGGCCCGCTCAAGCAGGGATGTGGTTGAGTTGTCGGTGCGACAGCAAATGATTGAATTCGACCAAAATGTATATCTGCAGGTTATGCAGTTCAATATGCAGGATGACCAGCTGGTGCTGGCCGAGAAGCGCAGGGACCTGTCTCAGACCCGTTATGACATAACAAAGCAAAAATTTATGATTGGGTCACTTGATGTGCTCAAGTTGAACGATGCCCTGCAAAGCAAGGATGCAGCCATTAATGCCTATGTGCTGGCCATGAGAACCTACTGGAACTACTATTACAACATCCGGAAAACCACCCTTTTTGATTTTCAGAAGAACCTGGCGCTCGGTTTTGAATTCGAGTCGCTGATTGAATAATGTAGTCTCCCGACCCCAGCCAGGAGGCAACCCAGCGGGTTGCCTCTTCTTTTAGTAATTGATAAAGATTTTCAATATATTTGCGCGTTCAAAATTGACCGTAATACGAAAGACTAATTTAAACTCATTGTCAGATGCGTAACAAAGGAGCAATCAGGCTTTTAGCGATCGTGCTTGCCCTGGTGTCACTTTATCAGTTGTCATTCACTTTTGTCACCACCAGGATAGAAAAGAAGGCCAATGAATTTGCCCAGGGAGATCCTAAGCTCAAGCTGTATTACAAGGATTCCGTGGCCGGTGAACCGGTATATAATTTTCTTGGACTGCGTAAGTTCACCTATCGTGAGTGTCAGGAGCGTGAATTCAATCTGGGTCTTGACCTGAAGGGGGGGATGAACGTCACCCTCGAGGTTAAGGTTGATGACCTGGTGCGCGCTTTGGCAAACCAGTCGACCGATACAACCTTCAACCGGGCCATGGTGCTTGCCCGTCAGCGGCAGGTGAGCAGCCAGGAGGATTATGTGACGCTTTTCGGACAGGCTTTTGCAGAAATTGATCCCAATGCGCGTCTTGCAGCCATATTCAATACCATTGAACTTCGTGAGCGAATCAACTACAATTCGACCAATGAGGAGGTGCTGGATGTTCTCCGCGAAGAGACGGGTATAGCCATAACCAACAGCGTTAAGATTCTCCGCACCCGTATTGACCAGTTTGGGGTTGCTCAACCGAATTTCCAGGAGTTGGGTACTCCGGGCAGGGTTCTGATTGAGCTGCCTGGTATCAATGATCCGGATCGTGTCCGCAAATTGTTGCAGGTGGCCGCAAAGCTTGAATTCTGGGAGACTTATGAGAATTCAGAACTTGCACAGTTCTTCATGGATGCCAACGCACGGCTGAAAGAAATCAACGAGTTGGGTACCACCCTCACGGAAGATCAGGATGCTGAAGCACAGGCAGTAACCACCGATGATACTTTAGAACCTATTCAGGAGACGGAGCCCGCCGATACCACCACTTCGCTTCTTGACCAGATTGAAAAAGATTCAACCACCATTGATGAGGCAGGATCCATTGAGGAGTTCAACAAGAACTTTCCGCTTTTTGCCTTGCTGAGGCCCGCAGCCGACCAGAACAACTATTTCCCAGGGTCACAGGTTGGCTTTGCCCACTTCAGAGACACATCCAGGGTCAATACCATTCTGGCCATGCCACAGATCAGGGCCATATTTCCGTCAAACGTAAAATTTCATTGGGAAGCACGACCCGTTGAATCAAGCAGGGAGACCTTCGCCCTCCATGCCATCAAGGTGACCAGCCGTGAAGGCAACGCTGCTCTTGATGGAGCGGTGGTTCAACGTGCCCGTCAGGATTACGATATGCTTGGCCGTCCGGAGGTTACCCTTATGATGGATGCCGAAGGCGCCAGAGTTTGGCAGCGTCTGACCAAGGAATCTGTTGGCAGATCGATCGCCATCGTGCTCGATAATCACGTACGTTCAAGTCCCACCGTTCAGGGTGAAATTTCAGGAGGACGTTCCTCCATCAGCGGTGGCGGAATGACTATCGAGGAGGCTCAGGACCTGGCCAACATCCTGAATGTTGGTAAAATGGATGCTCCAGCGGTCATTATGGGTGAAAATGTGGTTGGACCTTCGCTGGGTCAGGAATCAATCAACGCGGGTCTCATCTCTTTCTTGCTGGCTTTTATGATGGTTCTCATCTACATGATGTTCTATTATAACCGCGCCGGCTTTGTCGCCAACATGGCCCTTCTGCTCAACGTGTTCTTCATCATGGGCGTACTTGCATCGCTTGGTGCCGTGCTGACCCTGCCCGGTATTGCCGGTATCGTGCTGACACTGGGTATGGCGGTGGATGCCAACGTCATCATTTTTGAGCGAATCCGTGAAGAGATTCGGGTAGGCAAAGGGATCAAGCTGGCCATCAAGGACGGATACAAAAATGCCCTCTCAGCGATCATCGACGGTAACGTTACCACCCTGCTGACCGGTATGATCCTTTACCTTTTCGGAACCGGTCCGATTAAGGGTTTTGCAACCACCCTGGTCATCGGAATTTTCACCTCGCTTTTCACTGCGATTCTGATCACCAGATTGATCTTTGAAAGATGGCTTGAAAAAGACAGAACCATCAACTTCGGCAATAAGCTCACCAACGACATTCTTAAAAACGCGAGCTACACATTTCTCGAGCACCGGAAGATTTTCTATTACATTTCAGGAACGGTCATTATTCTTGCCCTCGTTTCGCTCTCCTTCAGAGGTCTCAACCTTGGAGTCGACTTCTCAGGGGGACGTACCTATGTGGTCAAGTTCGAGCAGCCCATCAACACACAGGATCTGGCACAATCGTTGGCCGGTCCCTTCAACACCCTGCCTGAGGTTAAGACCTTCGGAGCAAGGAATGAGGTTAAGATTACTACCAAATACATGATCGACAGTGATGATCCTGAGGCAGATCAGCGTGTTGAGGAGGCTCTTTATGAAGGCTGTAAGGGTTTTCTGCCGGATGGTACCGATATGGATACTTTCCTTTCAGATCAGTACCGCCAGAGCAGTCAGCTGGTGGGACCAACCATTGCTGCCGATATCATACGGGGTGCCATCTTCTCTGTTTTCTTCGCGCTGATCATCATCTTCCTCTACATCCTGATCAGGTTCAGAAACTGGCAATACGGACTGGGCGCTGTTACCGCACTTTTCCACGACGTAATCATCGTACTTGGCATATATTCGGTTTTCTTCTCCATCATGCCCTTCTCTCTTGAGATCGATCAGGCCTTTATTGCCGCCATCCTTACGATTGTGGGATACTCGATCAACGATACGGTGATCGTTTTTGACAGGATCAGGGAGTATATCGGGTTATATCGCAAGCGTGAGCGCATCCTCATCATGAACCAGGCAATCAACTCAACCCTGGGTCGTACCCTGAACACGGCAGGAACCACCCTTGTGGTATTGCTCTCCATCTTTATTTTCGGAGGAGCCTCCATACGCGGTTTTGTATTTGCCATGATGCTTGGGGTGATCATCGGAACCTACTCATCCATCTTCGTCGCGTCACCGATCGTTTATGATCTTACCAGGAAAAAGGCGAGTGCCGAAGCGGGTACCGCAAAAGGCTAAAAGAAAAACCCCGGAGAAGCACTCCGGGGTTTTTCTTATCTTTACGCAAAATAAGCGGCATGTCATCGCACCTTCTATTTATCAGTGGTTCTGAGATCATCATCATCTTTCTGGCCATTCTGCTTCTTTTTGGGGCCGACCGGATTCCGGAGATTGCCCGGGGCTTCGCCAAAGGATTGCAGGAGTTCAGGAGGGTGACGGGAGAGATCAAGCGCGAGTTTGATGAGTCAGCCCAGGATGTTAAGAAGGATGTGGATCAGATCACCCGGGAGGTGAAAGATTCTGCCCAGGACATGACCGGTGAATTCAGAAGTTATATTGATGATGCCGACATCTCCAGGGAGATCAAGGATGTTTCTGATGATCTGAAGGGATAAGCATTTTACCCATTCCAATGAATGTACTGTTACTATTAGGCGGATTGATCACCCTTCTGGTTTCAGGCGACCTGCTGGTTCGTGGAGGGGTCACCATAGCCGGAAAGTTCAAACTATCAAGGCTGGTCATCGGAATGACGCTGGTGTCATTTGGCACCTCATCACCTGAACTGGTGGTCAGTCTGCAATCGGTCATTGCAGGGGCCTCGGATATTTCAACGGGCACCGTAATAGGTTCAAATCTCTCCAACATTGGATTCATTCTCGGATTGACGATCCTGATACGCCCCATGAACGTCAACCGCACAAGCGTTACCATCGATGCACCGCTTGTTCTGGCTTCAACCCTGCTTTTATATCTATTCTTTCTGGACGGAAAACTGGGAAGGATCGAGGGCATCATCATGGTGATCATCCTGCTTGTCTATGTGGTTTACTCGATCATAAAATCAAGAAAATCAGGTGAGAATCATTCTGAGAATGATACAGCGGTCGCGAAGATGCCCCTCTGGGTGGCCTTGCTGATGGTGGCTTTATCCATCTTAGGACTTCGGTACGGGGCAGAGTGGCTGGTTACCGGGGCAACACATCTTGCAAGAGATGTTGGGATCAGCGAGCTGGCCATTTCAATTTCAATCGTTGCGGTTGGCACCAGTCTGCCGGAGCTTTCAACCTCCCTGATGGCCGCAATTCGCAAGGAGAATGACATTTCAATAGGGAACATCCTGGGTTCAAACCTGTTCAACATACTCGGAATACTTGGGGTGACGGCTATAGTCAAGCCCCTGCCGGTAAACAGCCAGATCCTGTCAAGTGATATGTTCTGGATGGGAGGTATTACGCTCTTGCTTTTTCTCTTTATGTTGCCGGCCAGGTCAGGACGCCTGGTCAGGGCAGAAGGCTTCATCCTGTTAATTACCTACGCTGTTTATCTGACCATGGTGCTTACCCGGTGAAGTCCCCCCTTTGTTAACCATTTTTAACAGTTCAGCCTTCCGATTGACCTCAGCGGAAGACTTCTGAAAGGCTCGCATTTCCTAACTTTGGGCCGTCTATAAATGGGTTTTATGATCAGGATTTTGGTTTTGCTACTTTTTTTGGTTCAGAGCATGGGGATGTTGGCCAATTATCCCAAAAAACAACTGACTGCCCTGCGTACCCATGAAAAGATCAAAATCGACGGATTGCTGGATGAACCCGACTGGTCCCTTGCAGAAGCAGCAACAAGTTTCGTGACCTACTCCCCGACCATGGGGTATGACGCCTTTCAACCCACCGAGGTCAGGGTGCTCTACAACAACAATGCAATATATATCGGGGCCTACCTTTTTGATCGTTCGGCAGACAGCATTATGACCGAATATACCCGGCGCGACGGGTTGCAGTCTGCAAACACCGACAAGTTTAAGATCTCTCTGAATCCCTATAACGACGGACAAAACATCTTTGAGTTCGAAGTCTCTACAGCCAACGTGCAGGCCGATTGCAAGCAGTCTGCCTCAAGTTCTTCAAACAGTTGGATGCGTGGCGACTATACCTGGGATGCGGTATGGACCAGCGCCGTTACCATCACCGATGATGGCTGGATCGTTGAAGTTGAGATTCCCTTTGCCGCCATTAGATTTCCCAGCATTGATGTTCAGCGCTGGGGTGTTAATTTCTGGCGCGACATCCGCCGCACCAGAGAAACTTCGGTCTGGAACCCCGTCGACCGTTCATTTGCAGAGGAAAGCCAGATTGGCGAATTGCTCGGAATACATTCAATTAAGGCTCCACTTCGTCTCGAGCTATACCCCTTTGCGGCAGCCTATTACCAGGTATCGCCTGAGGGAAAGGGTTCATCATGGGCTGCCGGCATGGATCTTAAATATGGCATTAATGAGGCTTATACCCTCGACATGACACTTATACCCGATTTTGGTCAGCGGAAATCTGACCAGGTGGTACTGAATCTGACCCCTTACGAGGTTAAATATGAGGAGAACCGGCAATTCTTCACCGAAGGTGTTGAGTTGTTCAATAAGTCAGGATTGCTCTATTCAAGAAGAATTGGAAAACGTCCCGACGGGTATTACGACGTTTACGGCCAGCTTGGGGAAGGGGAGACCATCCTGTTTAATCCTGAGGAGACCAAACTGATCAATGCTACCAAAGTTTCAGGGAGGAACTCATCCAAGCTTGGCGTTGGGTTTTTCAATGCCATGACTGCCAACACCTATGCCACAATAATGGATCAAGAGGGTCAGACCAGGGAGGTCATGACCAACCCTTTCATGAATTACAACATGCTGGTGGTTGATCAAATCATTGGCAAGCACTCTTTTGTAAACCTGACCAATACCAATGTTCTAACACCATCAACGGGCAGGACGGCCAATGTCAGCGGACTCTCGTTCAGGGTAAGAGACAGGATGAATCGCTATGGTGTAAGCGGCTTGTTCTCCGGGAGCCTTAAGAACGATAACAGCGGGAGCGGTTCAGATACCGGCTTTCAGGCGCAGCTGGGTTTTGGTAAATATGCGGGTAGTTTTACCGCCAACTATTCAGCTTCTGTCGTGAGCGATACCTTTGACCCTAACGACATGGGTTATCTGAGGATGAACAACTTCATCAATCACGACCTGATGTTGTCACACCGTATCCTGGTTCCTTTCTGGGTTTTCAACTCGGTGACCAACTCGCTTTCGTTCGGGTATGATTGGCTCTATAATCCTCAAAAATACATGAGATTCGGAGTAAACTACCAACTCAGGTTTCTGTTCAGAAATTACTGGGATCTGAATTTCTCGGTAAACTCCGACCCGGTTAAACAACATGACTGGTACGAACCCAGGGTCTCTGGCTGGTTCTATGAAAGACCCGCATATGTTCGGTTCACTGCAGGTGGCTCAACCGATTACCGGAAGGCCATGGCTCTTCAATTTGGTTATGAACGCCGTATTACCACCAACGATGAGAACAGTCGTGAGGTTACCCTGAATCCCAGGTTCCGCTTCAGCGACCGTTTTTCAATGTTCCCAAAAGTACAACTTGAACGCGTTCAGCATGAGAAAGGATTCGCCTCTAAGCTTTCAGAAGACTCTATACTCTTTGGCCGTCGGGATGTCGACAGGGTTACAACCACTTTGTCAGGAAGTTATGTTTTTAACAATCGGTCTGCCCTTAGTCTTTCGCTGCGGCATTACTGGTCGTTTGTGGATTATGACCAATACTTTCTGCTCTTGAGGGATGGAACTCTTGATTCTTTCGAAGCATACAGCGGCAACAAGGACATCAATTTCAACATCCTGTCGGTCGACTTTGAATACTCCTGGAATTTTGCACCAGGAAGCTACCTGACCGCTGTATGGAAGAACAACATTTATACCAGCGAAGATATACCCGATAACCTCTTCCCGGGATATTGGGATAATCTGAACGGTACCATCCAGTCTCCCCAGATAAATTCCTTTTCTCTTAAGGTGACCTATTATTTCGATTACCATCGCATTGTCAGAAAGGGTATGCCCTGATTCTTTTGGTTCCCTGATGCAAAACCATTATTTTGGATGCCTCAAAACGGATCCATGATCAGGGTTGAACAGATCGTCAAATCTTACGGAAATCTAACGGTTCTCAGAGGTATCTCAATTGAGGTGCACGATGGCGAAATATTGGCCATCGCAGGTCCGAGCGGAGCTGGCAAAACCACCCTCCTTCAGATTATGGGCACCCTGAGCCGTCCTGATTCTGGTCGCATTTTCTTCAAGGATGTCGAAATTACATCTCTGGATGATCGTTCCCTGGCTTCATTCCGCAATAAGCGAATCGGCTTTGTGTTTCAGTTTCACCATCTTCTGCCCGAGTTTACCGCGCTCGAGAATGTCTGCATGCCCGCCTTCATAGGACGAACACCAAGGAAGCAAGCAGAAAAGAGGGGGATGGAACTGTTGGATTACCTAAGGCTTTCAGAGCGTATGCATCATAAGCCCTCAGAAATGTCAGGGGGGGAGAGGCAACGGGTTGCTGTAGCGCGGGCTCTGATGAACCAACCCGAATTGATACTCGCCGATGAACCCTCAGGGAACCTCGATTCAGAAAACCAGCGTGAATTGCATCAACTTCTGTTCAAGCTACGAGAAGAGTTCAATCAGACCTGGGTGATTGTAACCCATGATCCCGATCTGGCCAGGATGTCAGACCGGGTTATTGTGATGCGCGACGGAATGATCGAAGATGGAAACCCCGGTTAGTCTCAGTCGCCATGAAATCAGGACATTGCTTGAATCCAAACACGATCAGTACAATGTTCCCCAATTTATACAGGATGATCCCATCCAGGTTCCACACCGGTATATTCAGCGTGAGGATATTGAAATAGCGGCTTTTCTCACTTCACTGATCACCTGGGGACAACGCCCTGTGATCATCCGGAATGCACTGCGCCTGATGGATTCCATAGGCGAATCTCCCTATGAGTTTCTTATTTCGGCAGGTAGAGATGACCTGCGCCTGCTCCTGCCTTTCGTTCACCGTACTTTTCAATCAGAGGATCTGCTCCACACGGTTGCAGTTCTTCAGGATCTCTACCGGAATGAGGGGGGATTGGAGCCTCTTTTTAATGAAGGATTTAGTAAGGGTGGAATTCGCGGGGCCATTGAGAACTACCGGCACAGAATGGTTGCCGGTATTGCAAAACCACGCATGATGAAGCACTTCCCGGATGTCAGCAGGGGGTCGGCTTCGAAGCGTGTGAATCTTTTTCTGATGTGGATGGTGAGGCATGACAAGAGCGGTGTGCATTTCGGATTGTGGAAAGAAATAGATCCTGCATGCCTTATGATTCCTCTTGACACCCATGTGGGCAGGGTGGCCAGGCTGCTGGGACTTCTCAATCGAAGAAGCAATGACTGGCTGGCAGTTGAGGAGCTGACCGCTGCCCTAAGGGAGTTTGATCCGGCAGATCCTGTGAGGTATGATTTCAGCCTGTTCGGACTGGGAATTTTTGACAGGTTTTAGGTATGGCAAACGATTGGTTCAATTTTAAGCAATTCAGCATCAGACAGGACAAGACCCCCATGAAGGTGGGCACCGACGGGGTTTTACTGGGCGCCTGGGTTGATTGCGGACAAGCCCGGCGAGTGCTGGATGTGGGTACCGGAACAGGACTGATTGCCCTGATGCTGGCACAGCGTTTTCCAGGAGTGGTGGTAGATGCCATTGAGCTGGACCCGGGTGCCTGCCTGCAGGCAGCAGAGAACATCATGTCCTCTCCCTGGCCCTCCTGGATTAACCTGATCAGGGAGGATTTTATCGCCTGGAGCCTTCAGCAGTCGCCGGTTTGGGATCATGTTGTATGCAATCCACCTTTTTTCAAAAATTCATTGCAATCAGATGAAGAAGGTAGAAACCGCGCAAGGCACGATACCAGCCTACCTCTGGATGAACTGGTAAGGGGAGCAGCCCGGGTTCTGTTGCCGAATGGTTCACTGAGTATGATCCTTCCGGTTGACAGACTACCTGATATCTCCAAGGTGAGTTTGCAGTTGGGATTCAATCTGAACCGGATTATGCGGATCAGGGGTACGCCTGAGGCTCCGCCCAAAAGGGTGCTTCTTCGGCTTGACAGGGTTCAGGCTCCTGTTGAAATGGCGGATCTGGTCATTGAAAGTGGCGGAAGACACGGGTATTCGGCTGAATACCTTGAACTGACCAAAGATTTCTACCTTTTTGCCTGAAAGGGATCAGTCTCTTATTTCCCTTACCTCCTCGATAAAACGGATTCCCAGGGTTTCCAATTCATCGAGAATGGGAATGTAGAGGTTGGGGGTATTGGGAACTTTCACTCCAAACTCATCTATCTCCCCGTTCATGAGCATTTTTGCTGCAATGGCTACCGGAGTGCCGACCGTGATGGCCATGGCGGTGTGCTTTTGGTCGGTACCGACCACCACCAGGGATGACTTCAGCTGTTGTTTCCTTCCCTCCATCTCATATTCAAAAATATGCTGCATCAGGATCATGTCCTTGTCATCCGGTTCAAGCTTCCATTTCTCTTCAAGCAAATGCTGCAGGATCTGGGCAGGAGTGGCATTCTTAAGGCCAATGATGCGCTCCTCAAATATCCCCAGCCAGGATAGTTTTTTCATGATCTCTCCCTCCTCGGGAACCTTGAAAAGCCTGGCCACTTTCCGCTCGACGCTGTCAGTGGCATGGTATTTTAAAAAGGAATTGATGTACTGCCGGCGGGTCATGGACTCACTGTTTTCCATGACATAACTGTCGTCGGTCATCCCCAGTTGCACAAATAGATCCCAGGCCTCGCAGAATCCGGCTCTACGAATGGTTCCCCTGATCAGGGTCGGGATATCGGGAAGATTATAAAACTCGCGGTAATTCAGCGAATCCCTATTTGCATAAACATCAAATTCACCCAGATTGGCTACTGTGGTTTTGAATGTTCTTCTGAAAAGCTGATGGTAAGGGATATATTTGATCTCTCCGTTTCGTATGAAGGAGGCGGTTCCCTGTCCCGCCAATACAACATTTCGGGGATTCCACGTAAACTTGTAGTTCCATGGATTGTTGTCAGACTCAGGGGCAATGAGTCCACCGGTGTAGGATCTGAAACTGAGGATCCGGCCTCCCTCCCCGTGAATCCGGTCGATGATCCGCATTGCCGACATATGATCAATGCCAGGGTCGACTCCCAGTTCATTCAGGAAAAGTAGTCTACGGCTTTTGGCCTGGTAATCGAGGCGCTTCATTTCCGGTGAAACATATGAAGCGGTGATCATGGATTTTCCCGCCTCCAGGCATGCTGCAGCGACCATCGGATGAAACCTGGCTGGTAACATCGAGATGACCAGGTTTGCATCTGAAATCATCTCTGCAGTCTGTTTCTCATTGAAAATGTCGAGTGAAATGGCGGTGCCCTGAGGGTGGTTTCCTATTTTGCCACGGGCTGTTTCAAGGTCTATGTCGGCTACGGTAAGCTTCCATTTTCCGTCAGAGGCATGCCTGAGCAGGTATTCAATCAGGCTGGCTGTCGAAAGGCCGGCACCCAGGATAAGAATGTTTTTCATAAGGCTTGATTCAAGGAGATTTCAATGCGAAAGTAGAGTTTTCTGCCGATCTTTGGTATTAGTTTTATCTTTGCTGGCATCAAAAAAACATGACTGGATCAGCAGCCATAGTCGATACACCGCTCATGAAACAATACATGGCGGTCAAGAGGAGGTACCCTGACGCCATCCTGCTTTTCAGGGTGGGTGATTTCTATGAGACCTTCTCGGATGATGCCATTAAAACCTCTCGCATTCTGGGAATTACGCTTACCCGAAGGGCCAATGGAGCCGCCAGCTTTGTTGAACTGGCCGGTTTCCCGCATCATGCCCTCGATACTTACCTGCCGAAGCTGGTCAGAGCTGGTGAGCGGGTGGCAATCTGCGAGCAGCTTGAAGATCCAAAGCTGACCAAAAACATTGTCAAACGGGGGGTCACCGAGTTGGTTACCCCGGGGGTATCCATCAACGACCAGATCCTTGAACACCGTGAGAATAATTTTCTGGCAGCGGTACATCTCGACCGGAAGGCGGCAGGGGTGTCGTTTCTCGACATATCGACCGGTGAGTTCCTGACCGCGGAGGGGAGCATTGAATACATTGAGAAGTTGCTTGTCAGCTTCTCTCCCAAGGAGGTGCTTTTTCAAAAGGGAAGGGAGGAGTCCTTCTACGATCTTTTTGGTCGAAAATACTACACCTATACCCTCGACGACTGGATTTTCAATGCCGACTCTGCCATGGAGCGGCTGCTGAAGCAGTTTGAAACCACCTCCCTAAAGGGATATGGGATCGAAAACATGAACAACGGCATCATAGCTGCCGGAGCGGTTCTGCATTACCTTGACCTCACACAGCATGAGAAGCGAAAGCACCTTTCAAGGATATCCAGAATAGAAGAAAATACTCACGTATGGCTCGATAAATTCACGATCCGGAACCTTGAACTGTTTCAGACCATCAATGAAGGTGCCCGCACCCTGACTGACATCATCGACCAGACCATCTCGCCTCTGGGGGCACGGCTATTACGACGGTGGCTCGCTTTACCGCTTAAGGAGACCCAGCCGCTTAACGAGCGACTCAATGTGGTTGAGTATTTTGTGCGGCACGCGGATTTCAGAGACCACATAGAGGATCAGGTCAGGCACATCGGAGACCTCGAAAGGCTGATCTCAAAAGCTTCGGTCGGAAGAATCTCGCCCCGCGAAATGTATCAGCTTCGGAATGCACTTAGCGCCATTGAGCCGGTGAAACTGGCTTGTCAGGCAGCGGATGAGGCAAGTCTCAGGCTCTTTGGCGATAAATTGGATCCCTGTTTCACCCTGCGTGAAAGAATCGATCGGGAGGTGCTGCCAGATGCTCCCCACATGGTGGGAAAAGGAAGGGTTATTGCACCGGGTGTTTCACAGGAGCTTGACGAATTGAGGGAGATAGCATACTCGGGCAAAGATTACCTGGTTCGGCTGCAGGAGAGGGAAAGTGCCAGAACCGGCATCACCTCCCTGAAGGTTGGGTTTAACAATGTTTTCGGATATTATTTTGAGGTACGGAACACCCATAAGGAGAGGGTGCCTGAGGAGTGGACCCGCAAGCAAACCCTGGTTTCAGCCGAAAGGTACATCAACCAGGAGCTTAAGGATTATGAAACAAGGATCCTGGGGGCCGAAGAGAAGATCCTGGCCCTTGAAACAAGTCTCTTTAATGACCTTGTGCTCTCGGTCGGGGATTTTGTGCGCCCGATTCAGTTAAATGCCTCTATCGTGGCCAGGCTCGATGTTTTGCGGTCGTTCGCTGTTGTGGCGATTGACAACCATTACAAGCGGCCGGCGCTGAATCTCGAAGGAGTGATCGACATCCGGCAGGGCCGACATCCTGTTATAGAAAAACAGCTTCCTCCCGGTGAGCCTTACATCGCAAATGATGTGCTGCTTGACCCGGCCTCCCAGCAGGTAATCATCATCACCGGTCCGAATATGGCAGGAAAATCAGCGTTGCTGAGGCAAACCGCACTGATCGTCCTGCTGGCTCAGATCGGATCCTTTGTTCCGGCTGAAGGGGCAACGATAGGACTGGTCGACAAGATCTTTACGAGGGTTGGAGCCTCGGATAATCTTTCGCTGGGTGAATCCACCTTCATGGTGGAGATGAATGAGGCGGCCGCCATTATCAACAATCTGAGCGACAGGAGTCTTGTGCTTTTTGATGAACTGGGAAGAGGTACCAGCACCTACGATGGAATCTCGATTGCGTGGGCGATTGTGGAGCACATCCACGAGCATCCCAATGCCCGGGCCAAGACCCTTTTTGCCACGCATTATCATGAGCTGAATGAAATGGAGAGATCGTTCAGCAGGGTGAAGAATTTTAATGTGTCAGTACGGGAAACCGACAACAAGGTGATATTTCTCAGAAAGCTTGTAAGAGGCGGGAGTGAACACAGCTTCGGAATTCATGTAGCCAGGATGGCAGGTATGCCAAAGTCGATCGTTTCCCGCGCTAATGAGATTCTGAAGGAGCTCGAAAGGACTCACCGAAAGGAGCTGATCAAGGAGCCGGTGCGGGAACTGGCTGCACACCGTGAAGGATTTCAGCTCAGCTTTGTGCAGCTTGATGATCCTGTTTTAAAGCAGATAAGGGATGAAATCGCTCATCTTGACATCGATAATCTCACCCCACTTGAAGCCCTGAATAAACTGAGCGAGATCAGAAGGATCTCGGGAATTAAATAAATATAAAATGAGCGCTTGCTGGCCGGCAAAAGATTCACAGATGATCACCTACCATGATGAAGAATGGGGCGTGCCTGTGCATGATGACCGTAAGTGGTTCGAATTCATTGTGCTGGATGCTTTTCAGGCAGGACTCAGCTGGAGCACTGTACTGCGCAAGCGCAAAAACTTCAGAATTGCCTTTGATGATTTCGACTTTGAATTAATCGCCCGGTACGGTGAGCAAAAGATATTGGATCTTCAGCAGGATACCGGCATTATACGCAACAGGCTGAAAATCCAATCAACGGTATCCAATGCCCAGGCTTTTATAAGAATCAGGCAGGAGTTCTGTACGTTTGACGCTTATCTTTGGGGCTTTACGGAAGGCAAAGTGATTGACAACGGGTTAAAAAACCTGTCGGAGATGCCGGCGAGGTCACCGCTTTCTGACCAGATAAGCAAGGACATGACCAGGCGGGGATTCA
>CAYGOU010000031.1:0-16602 GCA_964351455.1 uncultured Porphyromonadaceae bacterium | reverse complement strand
ATGAGATCTCGGTTTACCCGGTTCCGGCCGATGGCGAGTTTGTAATAGACTTGGGTGACCTCGTTTTTGACGCTTGTGAAATCCAGGCTTTTGACATGACTGGAAGGGAGATTACCAGCAAAATCGTTTCAACCATCCCGGTGGTTCATATGAAAGTGTATGCCCCGGTCAGCGGAATGTACCTCCTGAGAATATCGGCAGGAGGGCTGCATTTCAGCAAAAGAATTATGATTCTGAAGGATTAATTCCCACCATTACCAAACTTCAGAAGGTGGTTTTCCATGAACGGCAGCACCTGGTCAACAACTATATCCTTGGCGATGATTTTTCTGCTTCTGTTGAGTATGAAGATTTTTGGAGTGCTCCAGGCCTGGTAGTCCTCCAGCATCTGGATTATGTTTCCGGGAACATATACATTGATCCAGTTTAGATTTTCCTTGTCAATAAAACCATCCCAGGATAGGGTGTCGTTGCGGGTGTTCACCGCAAGAACCTCCACCCCGATTGTCCTAAGCTTGTCATAAATGGCGCGCAGCATGGGAGTAGACTCTTTACAATGCCCGCAATCGGGCTCCCAGAAGTAAAGAAGCAGAAATTCTGAACGAAGGGCATTCCACTCAACAGGTTCTCCTTCCGGGTTGAATAGTCCTGATATCGGAGGAGCCTGACTTCCAAGCAGCGTTGGCTTTAGCTCTTTCACGCGGTACCGGATTGACACCAGGTTCTCCTCTGATATCCATGGAGCTTTCCCATTCAGATAGTAGTTTTCAGCAAGAAAAACGTAAACCGCATCCATGCCCATGATTTTGGGCTCGGAGTAATGGTTTAACAAATACTGTAGGACAAACTGATAAACCTTTGGATCTATATTTTCTGCTGACAGGATCCTTTTACAATCGGCAATTACCGAATCCGGATCCGGCAGGGCAACCTGGGAAAAATACTGCTCGAGCTTGTTGTTGATGAGCGGGGTTAATAGTAAACGACCATCCCCGAAATCAACATTCGAGAAGAAATGATGGCGGTAATACTGGTACTGAATGTTACGGGTTTCGTTACCCTCCTGAAGATTCAGCAGCTCTTCAGGCAGCCGGGGTGGCATCAGTCCCCGGATAAATTTGGCCACAATGTGTTCGCCAAGCGGCATCAGCGAATCCTGCCAGGCAACCGGATCGCTGTTTCCTGCCCTCATCGACCGCTGCCATCTGTAGAATAGCTCATTTTCTGGCGAGTTTTCGAAGCGAAGCGAATCCGACAGAGAATTACGCATAGACCTGATTCCCAGGTGCTGCCGGTCGCTCAGAAAAAATTCGATGTATTTCTTATCGGGAAGAACCACCTGGTACATCCCCTGTTCAAGAGTCCGCTCACCTTTGAATACCGCCACTCCCTGCTGATCGGTCTGCACGGTATCGTCAATGAAAAACCTGCTCCCGAACCGGTGAGCAAGAATCAGGGATGCATCAGGAAGGTCGGGTAGTATGACCCTGATCTCATGGCTCTGCGATTGAAGTCCCTGAAAACTTCCAGTGACCAGCAGAAGCATGATATACCAGAATTTGGGTGTCGCTCGTTTCATAGTTGCCAAAGATAGAGAATGAGTACATTTGTTCAACAACCAGGTCAAAATGCTGTCTGTTCTGATACCCGCTTACCTTTACCCTGCAGATTTCCTGGTCAGGGATCTTCATGAGCAGTGCCGGTTAGCCGGAATTCAGTTCGAGATTCTCGTGGGTGATGATTCAGCTGATTCATACCCCAAAACGAACCTCGACCGGGTTGCAGACCTTGAACAAGTGAGGATTTTCAGGCACCCTTTACCGCTCGGAAGATCTGCCAACCGCAACTTTCTGTCCCGGCAGTCGCAATTTCCCTGGCTGTTGTTCATCGATGGAGATGCCGGAGTGGCCGCTGTTGATTTCATTGAGCAATACATCCATCTGCAACAAAAAGGTGCTGAGGTGGTATGCGGAGGAACGCTCTACAGAATGACTCCTCCTGAAAACTCAGAGAAAAGACTTCGCTGGCACTATGGCCTGAAACGTGAGATGATTCCGTCGCATCAGCGAAAACAAAATCCCTGGCGTTCCTTCTCAAGTTTTAATTTCATGATCCGTCGAGATACTTTTCTCTCCATCGGATTTGATGAAAAGATCTCAGGATATGGCCATGAAGACACCCTTTTTGGCCTCACTCTCAAGAGTAAAAAAATCTGGATACTTCATGCAGATAACGGGATCTATCACGAAGGATTAGAGGAGAATGACCTTTTCCTGAAAAAAACATCAGAGGCCGTAGTCTCACTGGTTTCGCTATATCGCAGTCAAAAAATCCCTCAAGATATGGTCAGGGAAATTGCACTCCTTAACAGAGGGTTGATGATCAGTCGGATGCATCTCAAAAGATGCGTCTTGGGTTTTCTCAATCCACTAATTCCCTGGTTTGAAAAAAAACTGCAGCGAGGGTCATCCTGTATCCTCCTTCTCGACCTCTACAAGCTGCGCCAGCTTCTCTCCATTCTTTAATGTTTATTACCTTTGCGCTCTGATTGACCGGACATGCGCATAGAAGAGAGTATTATACACTATACCCGGCTGGGTATTAAAGAATTATATGGGACTGAAGTGCCGGAGGCGGTGGTTCAGGTTCAGGAGACCCTGAAGGATTTGAATGGGGATATGACCCTGGTGGTTTTTCCCCTGGTCAGGTATTCAAAGAAAAAGCCGGAGGATACGGCACTGGAATTGGGTCGCTTCATTCAGCAACACCTGGAGCCCATCGCAAGTTTTGAAGTCATCAAAGGCTTTCTCAATCTGTCGCTTAAACCTGAATTCTGGACCAGCTATTTCAATGAGGTCCGTGACCGGAATCCATTCGGACATTCATCCATAACCCCTGATAGTGCCGGTGTTGTTGTTGAATATTCATCACCCAATACCAATAAGCCGCTGCATCTGGGTCATATCCGGAACAACCTGCTGGGATACGCTGTTTCAAGCATACTTGAGGCCAATGGTATGCGTGTATCCAAGGTTAACCTGGTGAACGACAGGGGTATTCATATATGTAAGTCGATGTTGGCCTGGCAGAAGTGGGGAGAGGGACTAACTCCGGAGCATGCAGGGAAAAAGGGTGACAAATTGGTTGGGGACTTCTACGTCAGGTTTGATAAGGAATACAAGAGTGAGATCAGAAACAGGGTTGAACAGGGCATCAGCGAAGAAGAAGCCGCCGCCGGGGCTCCGCTGATCCTTGAGGCGCAGGAGATGTTGCTGAAATGGGAGCAGGGAGATCCGGATGTGCTTCGCCTTTGGGAAACCATGAATGGATGGGTTTACGAAGGTTTCAGTGAGACCTACAAAAAACTGGGAGTGGATTTCGATAAGATTTATTATGAATCCCAGACCTATCAGCTTGGTAAAGAGATCGTAATGAACGCCCTGTCAAAGGGGGTCCTTTTTCAGAAAGCCGACGGGTCGGTTTGGGCTGACCTTACGGGTGACGGACTCGACCAGAAACTGCTTTTACGCTCTGATGGAACCAGCGTTTACATGACCCAGGATCTTGGTACCGCCCATCAGCGGTTTGAAGAGTATGGCTTTGATAAGCAAATTTACGTGGTTGGAAATGAGCAGGATTACCACTTTAAGGTCTTGTCGCTGATCCTGGGCAAGATGGGTTACTCCTGGCACAACCGGCTATATCACCTGTCATACGGAATGGTTGAACTCCCACAAGGTAGGATGAAATCGCGTGAGGGTACGGTGGTTGATGCCGATGACCTGATTGAGGGTATGGTAGAGGCTGCAGGAAAGGTCTCTGAGGAGCTCGGAAAGCTTGACCAGTTTTCGCCCGAGGAGCGCGAAACCATCTATTACCGGATAGCCATGGGAGCCCTCAAGTACTTCATCCTTAAGGTCGACCCACAAAAAACCATGCTTTTCAATCCCGAAGAGTCAATCGATTTCAACGGCAACACCGGTCCCTTTATTCAGTATTCCTATGTCAGGGTCAGGTCAATACAGAGAAAGGCGGCTGACATCGGAGAAGATAACCGAATCTGGGACGGCACCCCCTTTCAACCCAATGAGTCTGAAATCAACCTTTTAAAAAGGATATACAAATATCCTGCGATCCTACGGGATGCAGGCCTGACCCTGTCCCCCGCACTGCTCGCCAATTACTTCTACGAACTTGTAAGGGATTTCAACCAGTTTTATCAAAATTGTCCGATCCTTAAAGAGTCCGACCCGGTCAGAAAAGCATTCAGACTGGAATTGTCAGGTTTTGTGGCGGATCACATACAATCAGGAATGAGACTTCTTGGCATTGAAATGCCTGAGAGAATGTAAATTGTTGAATACTATTTATTGAAACCGATCATACATGTTTGAGAATCTTACCGAACGACTCGAGAGGTCTTTCAAGCTTCTAAAAGGGCAGGGAAGAATTACTGAGATCAACGTAGCTGAAACCCTCAAGGAGGTCAGAAGAGCCCTGCTTGACGCCGACGTCAATTTTAAAATAGCCAAGGATTTTACCAATACGGTAAAGGAAAAGGCACTCGGACTGGATGTGCTTAAGTCGGTCAGTCCGAGCCAGATGATGATCAAAATTGTCCACGATGAGCTGGCGGAGCTCATGGGCGGACAAAAAAGTGATATCAACCTGAAGGGAAATCCTGCTGTGATCCTTATTGCCGGATTGCAGGGATCAGGGAAAACGACCTTTTCCGGAAAGCTGGGGTTCTACCTGAAATCGAAGAAGGGAAAACAACCTTTGCTGGTGGCGGGCGACGTTTACCGTCCGGCCGCCATCGAGCAGCTTAAGATTGTTGGGCAGCAGGCCGGAGTTGATGTCTATACCGAAGAAGGCGTAAACGATCCGGTGGCATTGGCCAGAAACGGTATCCGCCATGCGCGGAATCATGGCCATAACGTAGTGATTATTGACACCGCAGGCCGTCTTGCGGTTGATGAGCAGATGATGAACGAAATCGCTGCCATTAAGAAAGCGGTGGATCCCGAAGAAATCCTTTTTGTAGTCGATTCGATGACCGGTCAGGATGCTGTGAACACTGCAAGGGAGTTCAACGAACGACTGGATTTCCATGGCGTAGTTCTTACCAAGCTCGACGGTGATACACGGGGTGGAGCGGCACTTTCGATTAAATCCGAAGTCAACAAGCCAATAAAATTTGTAGGAACCGGCGAGAAGCTTGATGCACTTGACGTGTTTTATCCCGAAAGAATGGCCGACCGTATCCTGGGCATGGGTGACATCGTCACCCTTGTTGAAAAGGCTCAGGAGCAGTTCGACAGCGATGAGGCGATCCGGATTAAGCGCAAATTGGCCAAGGATCAGTTCAATTTCGATGACTTTATGAAACAGATCCAGCAAATCAAAAAGATGGGCAACATGAAGGATCTGGTCGGAATGATTCCGGGCATGGGAAAAATGGTTAAGGATCTGGATATGGATGATGAGTCGTTCAAAGGAATAGAGGCCATAATCCAGTCGATGACCCCTCAGGAGCGTGAAAATCCAGTAATTTTAAATGGCAGTCGCAGGAAGCGTATTGCAGAAGGCAGCGGCACCACCGTAGCCGATGTAAACCGGTTGCTAAAGCAGTTTGATGAAACACGCAAAATGATGAAAATGGCCACATCAGGAAAAAACCTTGGTAACCTGATGAGCAACAGGACCATGAGGAGATAGTCATGTATCAGGATAAACTTATTGACGGTAAGGCTCTGTCTATTAGCATCAAGGCTTCTCTGACCACAGAGGTTGCTTCTTTCAAGAGTGCCGGTTTCAGGTCGCCCCACCTGGCGGCTGTGCTGGTGGGCGATGATGGGGCAAGCATCACCTATGTTAACAGCAAGGTGGCCGACTGCCACGAGGTGGGTTTTGAATCAACCCTGATAAGGCTTGGTCAAAACACTTCAATGGAAGAACTTCTTGATCAGGTATATGCTTTAAACCAGAATGATGCGATTGACGGTTTTATTGTTCAGTTGCCCCTTCCTTCGCACCTGAATGAACAATTGATTATTGAATCCATCGATCCCGGCAAGGATGTGGATGGTTTTCATCCTGTAAATGTTGGAAGGATGGCCCTTGGTCTTCCCTCCTTTAAGCCGGCCACCCCCAATGGAATCATCCAGCTGCTGGATCATTACAAGGTCAAAACCGATGGAGCCCACTGTGTCATTGCCGGCAGAAGCAATATCGTAGGAACCCCCCTTTCGCTGATGCTTTCAAGAAAGGCCACTCCTGGCAATTGCACCGTTACTCTTTGTCACAGCAAAACCAGGGATTTCGCAAAATACACCCGCATGGCCGATATCGTTGTGATGGCACTCGGCATTCCTGAATTTCTTAAAGCCGACATGGTAAAGGAGGGAGTGGTCATCATCGATGTCGGAACCACCAGGATGCCGTCTGAAGCTACCCGATCGGGATTTAAGCTTTTTGGTGATGTTGATTTTAACGAAGTTGCCCCAAAGGCCTCGCTGATCACACCGGTTCCGGGAGGTGTTGGACCCATGACCCGCACTGCACTGCTGCAGAATACCCTGAAAGCGTTCAAGATCAAGCACAACCTTTCATGAAACCATGGTGGCTTCTGGCATTGGTAATCTGCCTGATGCCTGCAGCAAACGCCCAGAAGGTCAACCCGGATTCGATCCGGCTGGAGCTTGAGGCGGTCATGATCACCGCAACCCGAATTCCCCGCACCCTTAATGAACAAAACCGGGTGATCCGCATAATTTCACGGGATGAAATCAGACAGTATCCGGTCAGGGATCTGAATGAACTGCTTGAAATGGTTCCCGGGATTGATATCCGCCAAAGGGGCCCCATGGGTGTGCAGGCCGATATTGGCATTCGGGGCAGCTCTTTCGACCAGGTTTCGATTCTGGTCAATGGTGTCGATGTTTCGGATCCTCAGACCGGTCATTTCAGCCTCAATGTACCAGTGCCCCTGCAAATGATCGACCGAATCGAGGTTTTGACCGGTTTTGGCGCCCGCCAGATTGGAGCCGCAAGTCTGGCAGGAGCTGTGAACATTATCACCCGTGAGCCCTCACGCTCTGCGTTCGGCGCTGGCTATTCAACCGGTGCGTTCAGGTCTCATGATCTTTTCGCACAGGGCGGTATGGCCGCAAAGGATCTTTGGCAAAGGGCAGGTGTCTCCTGGCAAAAATCAGATGGTTTTGCAGAAAACACTGATTATCGCTCAGGTAAAGCATTCTATCAGGCAGGGTTCAAGTCGGGGAGCACCCAATACATGATGCAGGCGGGTTGGCTGATCAAAGATTTTGGTGCCCAGGCTTTCTACACCCCCCTTTATCCCAATCAATATGAGGAGATTGAATCATCCTTCACCTCCCTTCGGATATTTAATCCGGGCAAGATCCCTTTTAACATTCAAATATATCATCGTTCACACACCGATCGCTTTCATCTATTCAGGAGCGATCCTCCGGCCTGGTACCAGCATCCAAATTATCATTTCAGCCAGACAGCCGGGACCAAAACCGGTTCGCATCTCAGAAACCGGTGGGGAGAGATGGCTATCGGGATGGATTTTCGTTACGACTGGATCTGGAGCACCGTGCTGGGTGAAGAGGTGACAGAATCCAGGCCCATCAGGGGTTACCCGGATCTGTCATACAATCATTTCGGAACCAGGTTACAGGGCGGCCTTTCGCTTGAACAGCGGATCCAGAAAGGATCCTTCGCGATGAGCGGGGGATTGATGGCAAATTATTACTCGCTGCCTCAGAATCCCCTCAGATTATTCCCGGGAATCGATATGGCCTGGAGTATTGCACCCGGGATAAAACTAACCGCCGTTGCCGACCGCACCTTCAGAACACCAACCTTCACCGAGCTTTATTACCGTTCTCCCACCCACCTTGGTAATCCTGCCCTTTATCCTGAAGTTGCCTGGAACCTTGAGGGAGGAGTGCAATATGAGGCTTCAGGATTGCTTTTTCAGGCTTCGGCCTTTTCACGGCTGGCCGGTGAAACCATTGACTGGGTCAGACTTCCCGGAGAGATCCTCTGGCAATCGGCAAATCTTGGAAATCTCAACAGCCTGGGGGGAGAATTAAACCTGAGAATAAAAACCGGAGAATGGTCAGGTCAACACCGACGACCCATGACCCTGCAGTTGGGTACCCTTTACCAGGTTGTTAACCGCCGATCAGACGAATGGATCTCAAAATACCTTCTGGATCATCTTCGCTGGAAATGGAGTGCCTCCGTCCATAAAATACTGCCTGCCGGATTTAGGCTGGTTGTAGCCATGCAGGGACAGCAACGGACAGGTTCCTATACCTATTATGAAGATGGGGTTCCGCTTGAGAAGGCCTATGCATACTTCTGGCTGCTGGATATGAAATTGTCCAAAACCTTCAGGTGGTTTGAGCTTTTCGTTGAGGGTTCAAACCTTCTGAACCGGTCCTATCTTGATTACGGAGGAGTTCCCCAGCCAGGCAGATGGATCTGGGGCGGAATTCGGGCCGACTTGGCCATTGACCAATGATACGCTTCACCAGAATCGGATTTCTTTCTAATTTTAGGCAAAACCTCTTTGTATGAAAAGTCAATTCGCTCAGGGTGTCATCTTGCTGTTGATGCTTCCCTGGATGATGCTGGCATGCAAGCCAGCCATCCCGGAAGCTTCAGGAGTTACAGGTAAGAATGGCATGGTAGTAAGTGCTCATCCCGAAGCATCAGGCATCGGGATTGAGATCCTGAAAATGGGTGGCAACGCAATGGATGCCGCCGTTGCAGTTGAGTTTGCATTGAGCGTCTGTTATCCCGTGGCCGGCAATATTGGAGGGGGAGGATTCTGGGTGGTGATGGATGCCGAAGGAGGATTTCATGCGCTGGATTACCGTGAAAAAGCTCCGGGAAGAGCCAACCGGGATATGTACCTGGATGATGAAAGACAAGTTATTGAGGGAGCCAGCCTGAACACACCGTTGGCTTCGGGAGTTCCGGGTACCGTTGATGGCATGGTCAAAGCACACGCCAGATTCGGTGCCCTCGATTGGCATCAGGTTGTGCAACCCTCAGTGGATCTTGCTGAAAAAGGTTTTCCGCTTACCAGACAACAGGCTGCCAGCCTCAATTCGATAAGAAAGGATCTGCTTGAGCGCAATTTATGGTCAACAGCCTTTGTAATAGAACAACAATGGGAAGAGGGCGATACAATCCGCCAGCACGAACTGGCGCTGACACTGAGCCGGATCAGGGATTTCGGTAGGGATGGTTTTTATTCAGGTGTGACGGCTAATATGATCGTTCAGCAGATGGAACAAACCGGAGGATTGATCACCCGTGCGGATCTGGATCAATATCAGGCGGTATGGAGAGTTCCGGTTGAAGGAACCTATCGTGACTACGGCTTTGTTTCGATGCCGCCGCCTTCAAGTGGAGGCATCGCATTGAAGCAATTGCTCCATATGATGGAAAAATTTACTGTTGCGGATTCAGGGTTCAACAGCCCTGCCACGGTTCATTATATGGCTGAGGCTGAAAAGAGGGTTTATGCCGATCGTTCTGCCTACTTGGGAGATCCTGATTTTTATAAGGTGCCTGTCTCAGAATTGACTGATCCCAAATACCTGGATACACGCAGTTCTGAGATCAGCATGGAGAGGGCAACTCCATCCGAACAAATAAGGCCCGGAGCTTTTGATGTTTTTGAATCCACCGAAACCACCCATTATTCTGTGACCGACCGATGGGGCAACGCAGTATCAGCCACAACTACCCTCAATGGCGGTTATGGCTCGAAAATAGTGGTAGGAGGCGCCGGTTTTTTTCTTAATAACGAAATGGACGACTTCAGCATCAAGCCCGGCGTGCCAAATATGTACGGACTCATCGGAGGTGAGGCAAATGCCATCGAACCCGGCAAAAGAATGCTCAGCTCAATGACCCCGACCATAGTTACAAAAGATGGCAAACTTTTCATGGTGGTTGGCAGTCCTGGCGGTTCTACAATCATTACCTCCGTGTTTCAGACCATCCTAAATGTCATAGACCATGGAATGGGAATGCAGGAGGCCGTCTCGGCCGGCAGGTTTCATCATCAATGGATGCCGGATTATATAAGAATGGAGCCTGGGACTCTGGATTCACTCACTATTGAAAACCTGAGCAAACGCGGACATCAGATCAGGATTCAGGGAACCATTGGACGGGTGGATGCAATCCTGGTGCGATCCGATGGCCTTTTTGAAGGCGGTGCGGATCCACGCGGAGACGACAGTGCAAAGGGGTATTGAAATGGCAACAATCAGGCTCAATTCAATCGGATACCCGGGGATTCCCGAAACACAAATGACCGCAGTCAGGGATCGTCTGGCCGGATTGCTTGACTCTCATAAAATCATCTGGGCAAAACATGATTTCAAGGGTTTGCTGTTTGCTTCAGGGGGATCCGAGAGTGAATCATTGCGGGTCATGGGCGACGATCGCCACCTGCTGCTGCTCGCCTTTGCCGAAAACAACGCCTATGCCGCTGCTTCTGAGGTGAAAGCCTGGCTGGATGACAAGGGAATTCCGGCCGATCTTTTTAACCTGTCAGACCCAATTGACCTTGATTTGCTTAAGGATCATATTGAGTTGATAGAAAAAACGGGGAAGATCAGTCACAAGAGAATGGGACAGGTTGGCGATGTGGCTCCCTGGCTCATCCAGTCAAATCCCGATCCTGAATTGATTCGAAACAGGCTCGGACATCGGATCATAAAAATCCCCTTCTCGGTTTTGCCTGAAATAACTGATACACCTGTCTCACCCGATTTCCTTGAACTCTTTCAGGGCTATGGAAAAAAGGAGTGGGAGAATCACAGCAGGGTGCATAATCTGTTATCAACCCTTATCCAGGAACATGCTCTCGATGGCATAGCCGTTGAGTGCTTTCCGATGGTTCAGGAACAGGGACTTACCGCATGCCTGAGTCTGGCCATGATTAATCATCTGGGAACCCCGGCAGCCTGTGAAGCCGACATGCTGAGTCTGACCGGAATGCTGATGCTAAGGGACCTTACCGGCACCATTCCCTGGATGGCGAATCTCTCAGGACTGTTCCACGATCATGTTGAATGGTCGCATTGCACCGTGCCTCTGAATCTGATCAATGATTTCTCGGTCACCACTCATTTTGAAACCGGAAATGGATTGGCCATTGATGGAATGGTGGATGCAGAAGAGGTGACAATGTTCCGGTTGAATAAATGGCTTGACAGGGCGTTCGTGTCTGAAGGCAGCATCCGGGAGAAAGGCTCAGTCAGGCATTCCTGCAGAACGCGAATCACCGTGAATCTGGCGGAGGAGGATGTCGCCAGCCTCAGACTTCATCCACTGGGAAACCACCACCTGATTCTTCCCGGTAAACATGGCGACATGATCCGCAAAGCATTGAGAATTCTCAACATAACACCAATAAATTAACGTAAGATGAAAAATACATTATGGATTGCGCTGCTGCTGATCATTCCACAATCAGTTTTGTCGCAGCAAAAAGAGTGGACCGATGAACAAAAGGCCATCATCCAGGTGGTTGAAAATGCTTATATCAGTGGAATTCATAACAATGGAAACCTTGAAGAGACCGAAAAGGGCTTTCACCCCGGTTTTGACCTGCTGATCAAAAATCAGAACCAGCTCGAGAAGCTGCCGATTTATACCTGGGTTGAGAGGTCAAAGCTTAGGCAAAAGAACGACCCGGCTCCGCCTCAGATCCCAATGACCTGTCAGTATGATCTCATTGATATAACCGGTACCGCTGCGGTGACCAAGATCCGGCTAAGCAAGGGAGAACAGCTGATTTTTACCGATTATCTTTTTCTTTACAAATTTGAAGAGGGATGGAGAATCGTCAGCAAGGTTTATGCCGATCACCGGGTGCGCTGATCATACGGTTCACGGTTCTTTTGTTATTAACCCAGTTCTCGCTGTTCACTGCGGCTCAGAACGCCTCTGACCCTGAAGCGAAAGCCCTGCTGATCCTGAGTGGCGACTATCGTATTGCCTTACAGGAGTTTGATAATATGCTGGCACTTGATTCGTCGCTTCACATCATTCACTATTATAAAGGCATCGCCCATGTGGGCCTGATGCAATACCATCAAGCCGACAGACAATTTGCATCGGCCATTCGGTATGATAGTCTGAATCCTGCCTATTTTGAGGCACGCGCTTCATGCAATTTTGAGATGGAACGTTACGATCAGGCAGAAGTCCTGATCCGAAAGGCCATGCAATTGGATCCAGTCAGGATTCCTGCTCAACTGCTGCTAGGAAGAATCCTGCAAAGGCAGCAAAGAATTGCGGAGGCGATCCGGCTATATCTGGAACTTGCTGAATCCGATCTCCTGAATCCATTTTATCCGAAACAAACAGGCTTACTTTACCAACGAATCGATAGCCTGGAAACAGCAGCCCGTTTCTTAGAAATTTCTCTCGCTCTCGACAGCCTGGATTTACAGGTTATTGTAAGACTCGGACAAATATATGTTCGCCTGGAACAGGAACACCTGGCTGAAAGCGGTCAATTGAGCCCCAATGTTCAGAACAGACTTGGTGTTATGAACCATGGAATCAGAATTGACAGTACTCAGGCTCTGCTGTACCGTTGCCGCGGAGGACTCTTTCTCATGCAGGCACTATATCTTGATGCCTACCAGGATTTTAAATGTGCGATTGAATGGGGAGACAGTACTGCCTATTCTTTCCGTCATGCCGGCCTTTCATGTTTTCACAGGTCAGAATACCAGGAGGCTGCACCGTGGTTTCAAAAAACCATTGAAAAGGATTCCCTGGATCCCCAGGCCTGGTATTATCTGGGATTCTGCTACAAATGGGAGGAGAGGATAGACCTTGCTATCGAGTGTCTGGAACAGGCGCTCAGGTTGTCATATTCTCCATCCGCCACCAGTGTTCACAGCGGTTTGGGACAATTCTACTCTTTCAAGCGCAATCATGCTGAAGCGATCCGACATTATGAACGGGCTCTGGAACTGAATCCGGAAGAGGCCGTACCCATGGCTCAGCTGGGTATTTTAATCGAGGAATCAGGCGGAGACAAGAGAAAGGCTAAGGAGTACTATTTGCAATACCTTGATAATCCGGGCCGGGAAATCTTTCTTGTAGAGTACATTGCCTCCAGGGTGCAGGCAATCAACGAATGGCTGTTTATGCAGGGAGAACTGTCTGTTGATAAAAAGTAAGAGATCGAAGATCATGAACAGAAGATTTCAGAAACTCATGGCCCGGTTGCTGCTCAAAATTTCTGGATGGAAACTTGAAGGGATGGTTCCCGATATAAAGAAGAGCGTCATCATTGGTGCTCCTCATACCAGCAACTGGGATTTTTACTTTGGTATGCTGTACAAGATGTACTACGGGCTCAATATTCATTTCCTCATGAAGAAGGAGCTCTTCAGATTTCCTTTTGGAGCAATGCTTCGGTGGGTCGGAGGCATACCGGTTGACCGGTCAAGACACGACAACCTGGTTGACCGGCTGGGATATACGATTCTGAAATCTGACACATTTCATCTGGCCATAGCACCGGAAGGAACCAGAAAACTGGCTAAAGTCTGGAAAAGGGGATTTTATCACATTGCCAAAAAGGCAGGCGTTCCCATTGTGATGGCATACATGGATTACCGCCGTAAGGTGGTGGGAGTTGGACCGGTACTATATCCCGGTAAGGATATCGAAAAAGACCTGACTTTCATTGCTGACTTTTATTCAAACATATCGGCTAAATACCCACGCCAGTTCAGTCTTTCAGAAGGATTTGCAGTCTGATGATGATAAAAGCCATTACAGACTGTTCCAAGTTCAGCTCATTTTAAAGCATTAAACAGTATTTCAACCGGATGCAGGGCTTTTCGGCCTGTCCCGTCTTGAATCTGTTGTCTGCAGCTGGTGCCTGCTGCACATATGGTTACCTCGGGTGAAGCATTCCGAACTGCCGGAAATAAAACCAGCTCTCCAATCTCCATTGAAAGCTTGTAATGCTCTTTCTCCATTCCGAATGACCCAGCCATTCCACAACAACCTGAGGGTATTTCGGTGCAGTCAAAATGAGCCGGAAAATTAAGGATAGCGAGGGTGCTTGCTGTGGTTGAAACTGCCTTTTGCTGGCAATGGCCGTGGAAAAGTATTTTTCGGGGCTCATCGGTAAATTGCTCCTGCCTGATTATCCCTTTTTGCATTTCCCTGGTAAGAAACTCATCGATCATCAAAGAGTGGGATGCCAGGGCCCTGGCCTTGTGTCGGATCTCCGCATTCAACAGGTCGGGGTATTCATCCCTGAATGACAGCAGTGCAGACGGCTCGATTCCAATGAGCGGCCTTTCATCAGAAATCAAGGGAAAAAGCAATTCAACGTTCTCTGAGGCAATCCTTCTGGCTTTGCGTAAGAATCCCTTTGACAGGTAGGTTCTGGCACTTGGACCGTGCCTGGGTATGATCACCTCGTATCCGAGTGAGCTTAATAGTTTCAGAGCCTTGATCCCGATTTCCGCATCCTGATATCGTGTGAATTCGTCCAAAAACAGAAAGACCGGTCCTTTTGCAGTGGTGTGGCCGGGATTTACACTTAATAACCTTTTACTTCGCCAGCCCCCCAAAGGCTGCTTTGAAAATGAAGGAAGCGAACGCTCCCGTGCAAAACCAAGCAGGCTGAACAGAATCCGCCTGAAGATATTCAGGGACATCAGGCCATTCAATAATGCGGGGACTTTGGATGCCAGATGATAAAACCGTGGGACTTCAGCTACAAACCATGATCTGAACGGGGCTCCATTGGCATCATACCAATGCTGAAGGAATTCTGCCTTCAGTTTGGCCATGTCGACACTTGATGGACACTCCGATTTGCAGGCCTTACAGGAAAGGCAGAGATCCAGTATCTCATAAATCTCAGGATGGTCAAAGCGGTTCTTGCCAGGGGGTTCGTATAGGTATTCTCTCAGGATATTGGCCCTGGCACGTGTGGTGTTGCGTTCATCCCGGGTTGCCTGGTAAGATGGACACATGGTACCGCCAATCAGGTGGCTCTTTCGGCAGTCGCCGCTTCCGTTGCACCGCTCGGTTGCCCTGACCACACCCAGGCTTTCATCCCAGTTAAAATAGGTTTCAATTTCAGGTGTGTCAACTCCCGGGGTAACCCTGAAGCTCTTGTCCATCAAAACAGGAGATACAATGATTCCAGGATTGAATAAGTTATGAGGATCAAAAACCTTCTTGACATCGCTAAGCATCTGGTAAACTCTTTCGCCCAGAACCAGGGGGATGAATTCTGACCTGAGCCGGCCATCGCCATGTTCGCCGGAAAAGGATCCCCGGTAGCGCTTAACCAGGTCAACGGTTTCAGTAGCAATTTGTCTGAAGCGCACAACATCAACCGGGTTTTTCAGGTTTAAAACCGGACGCAGATGCAATTCACCGGTTCCCACATGAGCGTGATAGACACACTGCATCTGATGTTTTGTGAAGAGTGCCTCGATCTCTTCAATGTAGTCGGGTAGGTCATTTACCGAAACTGCGGTATCTTCGATCAGGGTAAGGGGACGGGCGTCTCCCGGTAGGTTTGACAAGAGTCCCAGTCCCGCCTTTCTCAGGTTCCATACCCGCCTGATATCTTCACCTCGCACCACCGGATATGCATACCCAAGCTGTTGTTCCTTAAGTGCCTTAATCAACCCGTTTGTTTTTCGTTCAAGCTCTTCGGCGCTGTAAGCGTTGCATTCGATGATAAGCAAGGCCGCGGGAGAGCCCTCAATGAAAAACCTGTTTCGCTCCTGTTCTTTGTTTCCTGAGGTACAGCTTAGGATTACCGAATCCATCAACTCAACCGCTGAAGGTTGGTGTTGCAATGCCACCAGGTTTGCCTTCAGGGATTCTGGAATGGAGCTGAAATGGGCACAAATCAATGCATTATGAGGGGGTAGGGGATCTGAAAGCTGAAGTTTGATCGCCGCGAAAAGTGCAAGGGTTCCCTCTGAGCCGGCCAAAATCCTGCTGAGGTTTAAAGGTGCCCCATCATGGCTGAAAGGCTGACAATTCAGCAACAAATCGAGAGCATAACCTGAGTTCCTGCGTGGAATGGCAGGGTGGGGAAATTGAACCCGAATTTCATCCTGATTATTTGGGTCAATCAATATGTCTCCGATCGTTCTGTAGATTTGGCCCTCAAGGCCTGTCAGCGCGCGCTTCCTTTCATACTCCTCGCCCGAAAGGTTGTCAAATCGAACCAGGCTGCCGTCTGACAAAACAGCCTCAACAGCAAGAGTGTGCTCACGGGTGCTCCCATAAATGAGTGAATGCAATCCACAGGCATTGTTTCCCAGCATTCCCCCGATCATGCAGCGGTTTGCAGTGCTGGTTTCAGGACCGAATACCAAGCCATGGGGAGACAACTTCTGGTTAAGTTCTTCAAGCACCACGCCGGGTTGAACCCATGCATACCGTTGTTCGGGATTGATTTCCAGGATCTGGTTCAGATATCGTGATACATCCACCACCAAACCACTGCCCACCACCTGTCCGGCCAGGGAA
>CAYGOU010000030.1:0-16814 GCA_964351455.1 uncultured Porphyromonadaceae bacterium | reverse complement strand
GTTTAATATACATTCTGGGGGGGTCTGCTCAGGATAAGATTTTCTGGAAAGAAAGCGAGTGCCCACTTTCTAAAGCGCTCATATTTTTGTTACTTCATCGCCGTAATAATTATTGGTATGCACAATGAATCAGCTTTTCCAGCTCCTGAGGTTCTCTTTGAGATCAGCTGGGAAGTATGCAATAAGGTAGGAGGCATTCATACGGTCCTTACCTCAAAAAGTCATGAACTGACAGAGAAACTTGGTGAGAAATACCTGACCATCGGACCGGATATATGGCGGGATGAAAACAACAACCCCGAGTTTCACGAAGACCCCGGGTTGCATCGGACATGGAAGCTTTTTGTCCAGCAACAGGGTATTCAGGTTCGCCTTGGCTACTGGAACATACCCAGTAGGCCGGTAGCCATTATGGTTGATTTTACCCCATTAATCCAACAAAAGAATGAGATATTAAGTAAGGCCTGGGAAAATTTCAACCTCGACTCAATAAGTGGCGAATGGGACTTTGTCGAGGCCGCACTTTTTGGATATGCAGCCGGAATGGTTGTCAAATCCTTTACAGAGTTTTACCGCTATAGCCAGGTTGTTGCACACTTTCATGAATGGATGACGGGTATGGGAGTTCTATACCTCCGCAAGGAATCTCCCTATATCGCAACTGTCTTTACCACGCATGCTACCACCACCGGAAGATCGCTGGCCGGTAACGGTTATCCTCTATATGAAAACCTGGATAGCTTTGGTGGGGATGAATATGCATCAAGACTTAATGTCAAAGCCAAACATTCATTGGAAAAACTGGCGGCCCATGTGGCATCTGCATTCGCAACCGTCAGTGAAGTTACGGCAAAAGAATGCAGACAATTGCTTGACCAAGAGCCTGATGTGGTTACCCCCAATGGTTTCAGTAAAAAAACATTGGATGGAATGAGCCTTTCATTGTCAAGGGCCGACCTTAGAGCCAGACTCATCCGGGTTGCTGAATCAGTTCTGGGCTATTCGCTTGGGGAAAACCTTCTCATCATCGGGACTAGTGGCAGATATGAGTTCAGAAATAAAGGAATTGACAGGTTTATTGATCTGCTGGCCGTTCTGAATCAGGAAAAGGATTCCTTACCAGTACTCGCCTTCATCCTTGTTCCGGCCCACAATTACGGTCCTCGTCAAAGTGTGATTCATCGCATGGAGGGCCTGGTCCAGGATAGTTCTGGAAGTCCTTTTTTGACCCATAATCTTCATAATGCTCAGGATGATCAGATCATTCAATACCTGAGCAAGGCTGGTTTGTCAAATCTGATCGAGTCACGCGTTAAGGTCATTTTTATTCCGGCCTATCTAAATGGGGATGATGGCGTTGTAAACATGCACTATTACGATGTTGTTAAGGGGATGGATCTCACCCTGTTTCCCTCCTATTATGAGCCGTGGGGATATACACCCATGGAGAGCCTCTTCCTGGGAGTTCCCACTTTAACCACAGATCTGTCGGGGTTTGGCCAATGGATACTTAATCATTTTGACCAGTCAGCACTCCAATCGGCCGGGGTCATTCGTCGATCGGGGATGACAGAGCCAGCATTTGTTCAGGCCATGAAAGACCACATCACGAACATCATCCGTGATAGGGCAAACGGAAATGATCTACTGCAGACTGCGGCAGAAAACATTGCATCTGGTTTTACCTGGGAAATCTTCATTAAACACTATTGGCAAACTTACCAGATTGCCATGGATCGGGTGGCTGATGTTGAACGTCCCTTTCTTGAGCAGTTTATCGAGGAAGAAATAAGACCGTATACCAATGGGGATTCAATTGAAGGACCCCTTTGGAGGGATCTGCTCATTGAGTCAGCTCTTCCCGAACAGTTCAGGGAACTGGATTTGATATCCCGTAACTTGTGGTGGAGCTGGAATCCAGCGGCCGAAAAGCTCTTCCGGACAATGGACCCGGTTCTTTGGGAAGAGGTGGAAAACAACCCCATCAGACTGTTGAGACAAATATCTCTCGACCGTCTCCAGGAGTTGGTAGGTAACCGCGAATTTGTGGACCTTTATGGAAGGGTAGTGGAGGCTTTCCGAAGTTACCTGTCGCTGGAGCGAATGCCTGGAATACCCCAGATTGCCTATTTCAGCATGGAATATGGTTTTCACGTCTCACTGAAGGTCTATTCTGGAGGATTGGGGATTCTGGCAGGAGACTATCTGAAAGAGGCCAGTGACCGCAATGCCGCCCTGACCGGTGTGGGTTTGCTCTATAGAAATGGATATTTCAGGCAGGTTCTTACCCTGAATGGAGATCAGCTGGCGGAAAATGTCGCCGAAGAGTTTTCCAACCTCCCCCTGGATATGGTCAAGGATAACGACGGACAGCCAATTTTGATTCAGGTAACCTTGCCAGGCAGAACGGTTCATGCCAGGGTATGGTTGGTAAAAGTCGGACGAATCGATCTCTACCTGCTTGACACCGACGTTGAAGTTAACCAGGTTGCCGACCGTCAGATTACATCAAACCTTTATGGTGGAGATGAGGAGAATCGATTGAAGCAGGAGATGATTCTGGGGGTTGGAGGAATACGGATGCTAAATCTTTTGGGAATACAACCACATATATATCATTGCAACGAAGGACATGCTGCATTTATCGGTTTAGAAAGAATCAGACAGTTTATGCAGCTGCGAAAGTTTACATTTCGCGAATCTCTGGAGGTGGTCAGGGCATCGACGCTTTTTACAACCCACACACCAGTACCTGCAGGACATGATTCCTTCTCTGAAGACCTCATCCGAACCTATATGGGGCATTACCCTGACCGCCTGAACGTTTCGTGGGCTGAGTTTATCGGGCTCGGAAGGCTCAATCCTGATAATGTACACGAGAGATTTTCAATGTCTTACCTGGCAGCCCGACTTTCGCAAGAGATCAACGGTGTATCTAACCTTCACGGTGAAGTAACCCGAAAGATGTTCAGGGATCTCTGGAAGGGGTTCTTCCCTGAAGAACTGCATGTTGGTTTTGTCACAAACGGAGTTCATTATCAGACATGGACCGCTGAGCCCTGGCAAGATCTTTATTTGAATGCCTTCGGACCTGATTTTCTTGACAATCAGTCAAGCGGAGAGTATTGGAAACGCATTCATGAAGTGCCGTCGGAAGATATTTGGGGCATTCGCCAGCAACTAAGACATCAGCTCATCTCTTATCTGCGGTTCAGGCTCGAAAAGGTGTCGATACGCCGGCATGAGCCACCCCGTCAGATCCTTGACATTCTCCATAGACTAGATGATCAGGTACTTACAATTGGTTTTGCCAGGCGTTTCGCTACCTATAAAAGGGCTCATCTTCTCTTTAAGGATCTTGACCGGCTGGATGCCATCGTCAACAACCCAGACCGTCCGGTTCAGTTTCTGTTTGCAGGCAAGGCCCATCCTCGAGACAATGCCGGTCAGGATCTGATCCGCTATATCGTTGGGATTTCAAGACAACCCAAGTTCAGAGGCAAAATCATATTCCTCGAAAACTATGATATGGCTCTTGCCCGTAAATTGGTACAAGGGGTTGACGTCTGGCTGAATACTCCAACCAGGCCATTGGAGGCTTCAGGCACGAGTGGCATGAAGGCTGTTATGAATGGTGTCTTAAATTTTAGCGTGCTCGATGGCTGGTGGTGTGAAGGTTACAGACCAAATGCCGGGTGGTCTCTTCCCCAGGAGAGAATCTATGATGATCAGGGCTTTCAGGATGAACTGGATTCCTCCTCTCTATACAACATCCTGGAGGAACAGATCATACCGCTCTTCTACAATCGCAATGAAATGGGAATACCTGAAGGCTGGATTTCCTACATCAGAAATAACATCGCGCAGATTGCGCCCCAGTTCACCACACGCAGGATGATCGACGACTATTTTGACAGGTATTACAACATCCTGTTCAAAAGATCCCTGTTGATGATGAAGGACAATTATCATCCAGCCCGCGATATCACCAGGTGGAAGACAAGAGTGACCAGGCTTTGGCAGGACATAGAAGTTATTCAGGTCAATTACTCCAAGGATCTTGCAAGTCCACTGAGATTGGGTGCTGTATATACTGCTGAGGTTATTCTACGATTGAACGGACTTAATCCTGATGAAGTTGGTGTTGAATTGGTGGTTATCACTGAGGAAATCAATGGCAAGCAGGAGTTTGTCTTCAAACAGGAATTCAAACGTACCCAGGTTAGGGATGGCATAGTACGTTACAAGCTGGGTGCCGTTCCAACGCAACCGGGCATTTATAAATACGGAATCCGAGTGTTTCCCAAAAATGACCTTTTACCCAACAGGCAGGATTTCAAGCTGATGAAATGGATCTCCTGAAATCAGCAAAAGATCTCGAAAAGCTGATATTGAAGGGGCTCCAGGGTTAGCCTGATTCCCCGGGTTGAAATCTGGTCGGGAAGCAGTACATCGGTATTTTCTAAATCAGGAAATACCTTTCTGACATTAATTCTTGAAACCTCTTTGAATTCCATCAGATCCAAAGCGTGTGAAGGAATCCGGATAAAGGTGTCAATGGGTTGTCCTAGGAAGTTGATTATCACCAAAATGGCAATGCGGGTATCACCAACCTCTTCACCATGGTATCTTAAAAACGCATATATACCATTTCTGCCTGGAGCATCCTCGTTTCCCCACATCAGATCATAGAAGTAACCTCTGGAAAGAACAGGGTATTCTTTTAGGTTACTGAGTATCCTTTGATATGCAAGCCGGATCTGTTTCCGGTGACCCGAAAGCAAGGTGCCGTCTGCAATTCCTCCATTTAGCCATTTGTGAATTTCTGGCATTCGTCCATAATCGTATATACTGGTCCTGCCGTCGCCTCCACCGTACCCTTCAAGGTGGGCTGCCCGCTCGCCAAGCTCCTGCCCGTTGTAAATCATCACCGGGCCACGGTGCATAAATGCACAAAGGGCAAATGCCGGAACTCCCGGATCCGGCCATCCGCAAAACTGCAGGGATGCTACCCTTTGTTCATCATGGTTCTCAATAAAGCGAAGCATATTATCGTCTAAACCCTCCAGAGATTTCCAGACATCCGAAAGAATTCCTGTATGATGATTGTGCTGGATTACCATTCTGAGTGCATCATAAAAGCCACATTTATCATAGAGCCACCTGAATTGTCCTTGCTCCAGAAAATCCCGATACCGATGCGGTTCGTAGATTTCGGCAAGGAAGTCAGTGTCAGGATATTGGCAGTGTACCTCATGAATGGCATAACTCCAGAATTCGAGCGGCACCATGCCTGCCATATCGCATCTGAACCCATCAATTCCGAAGGAAGTCCAATATTTCAGAATATCCACCATTTTTTCCCAGGTATCCGGAACCGGTACAAAGTGCTTCTGCTGATTCAGATAATCGAAGCCGTAGTTCAGCTTGATCGTATCATACCAGTCGTTCAAACCGGGTTGTGCATGAAACTGGTCATTGCCGGTGACCCTTGCCGGTTGCTCCAGGTAAGGGTCAGATTCCTCGCAAGGGGGAAATTTCAAAGTCAGGATCTCCCCGGGCAAATAATAAAAGTTATTGTTGGGATGAAAAGCCAAACCTGTATCATCCATTTCCCCAAGGTCCGAAGTTCCGGCAGGACGGCAAACCGAGCAATATTCGCGCGCAACATGATTGGGCACAAAATCTATGAGGAGCTTTAATCCAAGTAGATGGATCCGCTCAATCAGTTGTCTGAACTCCTCTATCCGATCGGGAACCGAAACGGCGAGGTCTGGATCGACGTCATAATAATCACGGATGGCATAGGGCGAGCCTGCTCTACCTTTTACAACACAAGGATGGTTTGAGGAGATTCCAAAGCGCTGATAATCTGTTGTCTTAGCATGATGTATCACGCCAGTGAGCCAAAGATGGGTGATCCCGAAATTCTTGAGTTCCTGAAGAACCCGGTCGCTGATGCTGTTGAATTTCCCGCATCCGTTTTCTTCTATGGTTCCGCCAGTCACCCCCTGCGTTGAGTAGTTTCCGAATTGCCTTGGAAACAATTGATAAATAATGGGCTTGCTCTCAGGTGCTCCTCTCATGGTCGTATTCTCTTAACCGGAACCTCTTCCAACACAAGTGAAGTCCTGCTGGGAAGGTAAAGCAGTAAATGATATCCTTCCCCTATTTTCCCAACCGGATTCGGTTCATAAATCATTTTAGGGTCAATATTCCCGAAACCTTCAAATTCTGACTGATCAGAGGTCATTAATGTCTTATAGTCCGCCGGATTTACAGGAACCCCATAACCCGCAAATGATTTCGTGGGATTCAGGTTGAACACAAATAATAAGCTGCCTCTTCTAAATGCAATTACCTGGTCAATTTCGGATGCCATAACCTTTTCAACCGGCATATTGAAATCGTGGTGTTTATTAAGTGTCGCGATCATTTTCTGATCAAAAAGCATGAGACCCCTGTATCTTAAGAGCTGGTTGTCAGCAAGGCTCCATTGCCGTCTGGCATAATGATATGACCACTGGTTCCCAAGCCTCGGAAAATCGATCCATTCGGGATGCCCGAACTCATTGCCCATAAAATTCAGATACCCCCCCCCATGGGTTGCAAGCGTAAGCAACCTTAGCATTTTATGAAGAGCAAGGGCCCGGTCAATGATCAGGCTGCTTTTGTCTTTTGACATGTGGGTGTACATCTCCTTGTCGGCAAGCCTGAATATGATGGTCTTATCACCTACAAGCGCCTGGTCATGAGATTCAACATATGAAACCGTCTTTTCATCAGCTCTGCGGTTGGTCAATTCCCAGAATATTTGATTTACGTTCCATGATTCGTCTGATTGCTCTTTCAGGAGCCTGATCCAGAAATCAGGAATTCCCATCGCGAGCCTGTAATCGAATCCAATACCACCATCCTCAGTTTTCGAAGCGATTCCGGGCATTCCGCTCATATCTTCCGCTAGGGTGATGGCGAACGGGTTTACCTGATGAATCAATTGGTTTGCCAGTGACAGATATACAAGCGCGTCGGTATCCACCCCTTCATTGAAATAGTCATCATAGGAGGTAAAGGCCTTACCCAGGCCGTGATCAAAATAGAGCATCGAGGTGATCCCGTCAAACCTGAATCCGTCGAAGCCATATTCGTCAAGCCAGTATTTGCAATTAGAGAGCAGGAAGTGAAGAACCTCATTCTTTCCGTAGTCAAAGCAGAGTGAATCCCAGGCAACATGTTCGCGCCGGTGGTCGGAGTGAAACAGCATCCCGGGAGACCCGTCGTAGAGACCAGGTCCTTCCAGAATATTTTTTACAGCATGTGAATGAACCAGATCCATGATGACCCTGATGCCCTCCCTGTGGGCCTCGTTGATCAGGTTTATTAGGTCGTCAGGGGTTCCGAAACGGCTCGACACGGCAAAGAAATTTGAGACATGGTAGCCGAATGAGCCATAATAGGGATGCTCTTGTATCGCCATCAGCTGCAGGGTGTTGTAACCGAGTTTTTTGATCCTGGGTAACACATCCCTTCTGAATTCATCGTAGCTGCTAACCTTTCCATCCTCCGACGACATACCAACGTGAGCCTCATAAATGAGAAGTGGTTGCTCTGAATGGTGGTTCAACGGTTCAGGGCGCACTTGCGAGATGAACACCTGTGCGTTGTAAATCAGGGTCTCAGGATCCTGAACAACCCGGTTGGTCCAAAGAGGCAAGCGGTAATCGGCACCTCCGGGCCAGGTAATCCAAAGCTTGTATTGTTCAAGGTGCTCAAGCAGGTGATGATCTATCTTCAGCTCCCAAACTCCCGAAGCAAAGCGTCGATAAGCATAGTTGTCATCAGGCTTCCAGCCTGTGCGCTCGCTCACGAGCCAAATGCCTGTCGCATGAGGTGCCCACTCCCTGAGTAACCACGTCTTTTCCTCCAGATGCAGTCCGAAAAAATGATGTCCGTTGGCGAAATCCTTTAATTGCGAAGCATTCCCGAGTAGGTCCTGTTTTTTCTTAAGGATTTTTGAAAAGCGCTCTTCTATAACCCCGCAGAAGGGTTCCAGGTAAGGATCCCGCAATACGATTCCGGGCTTGGATTTCATTTTATTTGCTTTAATACCTCAGTCAGAAGCGTCCAGAACTTTCGGGTCGACTCAATATCCAGCCGCTCATCAGGCGAATGGGCGCCACGAATGGTTGGTCCAAACGACACCATGTCAAGGTCAGGGTATTTTTCAAGGAACAGTCCGCATTCAAGTCCGGCGTGAATGGATCTGACTACAGGCTCAACGCCGAAAAGCCTTTGGTAAGCCTCCCGGGTAATTTTCAGTACCAGCGAGTCAGGATTTGGGTTCCATCCCGGGTATCCCGTTCCTCGTTCCGTTTTTGCTCCTGCCAGCAGCATAACACTTTCAACCATATCGGCAACATTTTTCTTGGCCGATTCAAGAGAACTGCGCTGACTCGTGGTAATCTTGATGCGGTCGTCGATGAACTTAATGGCGGCAAGGTTGGTGGAGGTTTCTACCATACCCGGCATGGTCTGGCTCCAGGCAATCACGCCATGCGGACAAGCTGTTACGGCATGCAGAAATCTCAGCTGCGCATCAGGATCAATCACCCAATCTGGTAGGTCGCTGGCTTGCATTGTCATGGCAAGATCCGGTTCGGTTCTGATCAATTCGCCTTTTATTGCCTGAACAAATTGATCAAAGTCTTCCAACATTCTGCCGGCTGAGGATGCACTCACGGCAATGTTAGCCCTGGCTTCCCGGGGTATGGCATTTCGGAGGTTTCCTCCGTCAAATCCATGGATTCTCAAACCATGGATTTCTGATGCCTGTCTGAGAAAGCGCGCGAGTATCTTGTTTGAGTTGCCGAGCCCTTTGTGGATATCGTCACCAGAATGGCCACCCTTAAGTCCTGAAACAGTAATCCTGAAACCGAGATAACCCTCCGGAACCTCTTCCTGAAGGTAAATCAACCAGGCTGTTGTATCCACTCCTCCTGCACAACCGATGAACAGTTCCCCTTCATCCTCTGAATCCAGGTTGATGAGGATCTTGCCCTGCATAAAACCTTGCTCAAGGCCAAAGGCTCCGGTCAGCCCGGTCTCCTCCTCAACCGTAAAGAGGCATTCAATTCGTCCATGGTCCAGATCCTTTGCTTCAAGAATGGCCATCTGGGCAGCAATTCCGATGCCATCATCCGCCCCCAGGGTGGTGCCCCTGGCTTTGATCCAGTTACCATCAACGTATGCATCAATGGGATCCTTCAGAAAGTCATGCTTATGTTCAGAATGTTTCTCTCCCACCATATCAAGATGGCTTTGCAGGATGACCACCGGTGCCGCCTCGAGCCCCTTGCAGGCAGGTTTAATAATGAGCAGGTTTCCGGCCGGGTCAACCCGGTAATCCAATTTCAATCGATCTGCAAACTGAATCAGGTGGTTGCGGATCTCAGCTTCATGACCACTGGGCCTGGGTATTTTTAAGATATCCTCAAAATGCTTCCAGAGTTGATGGGGTTCAAGATTTATCATATCAGTCTTATTGTTATTGCTAGGATGTTGGTTTTTTGATGGGTTTTCATCATCAATCCTTAAATATAGGGTTTATATTACTATCTTCTGAGATATCGGTGCCGGTCAAATACTATGTCATCGCATGCGAAAAAAGTTGTATTTTAACCTTCTGCTAAACCGCTTTCCATGAATGCTTCGAATCCCCCCATGCCCCTGGTTTCGATCATAACCGTGAACTTCAATCAATGCCGGGTGACGGGTGAGCTCCTTCAATCCCTGAAAGGCATAAGCTATCAGCCAGTTGAGATCCTGGTTGTCGACAATAGCTCTCAACCTGGCGACGCTGAATTTCTTCGCGCGAATTTTCCGGAGGCTGTTGTAATAAGGAGCGACGTCAACCTGGGTTTTGCCGGGGGCAATAACCTTGCAGTAAGACTTTCAAAAGGAGCCTACCTGCTCTTTATTAACAACGACACTGAAGTGGATCCAGGTTTCCTGGAGCCCCTGGTTAAACGCATGAAAAGTGATGATGGCATTGGTATGGTCAGCCCCAAAATCCGCTTTTTTCACACCCCGGGTATGATTCAGTATGCCGGTTATACACCGATGCAGCGTTTGACCCTAAGGCAAAACCTGATTGGGTACCGTGAAACGGATACAGGGCAGCATGACAAGGGCGGTCTCACTCATTCGATTCATGGTGCAGCCATGATGGTGAGCCGCAAGGGAATCGAGGAGGTTGGTCTTATGGCCGAACTCTACTTTCTATATTATGAAGAGCACGATTGGGCAGCAAGGTTCAGGGATGCCGGGTACCGCATCTATTATGAGCCGGCCAGCCTGGTTCTACACAAAGAGTCGGTTTCAACCGGTAGGGAGAGTCCCCTCAAAACCTACTATATTACCCGCAACCGCTTCTTGTACGCAAGACGAAACCTGAGAGGGGCGGCAAGGTTAATGACCCTGGTATACCTTTCAGTGATAGCCATGCCCAAGAATTTATTGAGCCATCTTTTTCGCAAAAGAATGGATTTGGCTTCAGCCGTTTTAAGAGGCTGGATTTGGAACATAAAGCATTTAAATATAAAATATTAAAATATGATATTTAAATATTTACTTAATATAATTGAAGTCATATTTTTCATCTACCTGGGACTGTCTGCCATTTATGTTTTTGTATTCAGTTTTGCCGGATTGTTTCCCTACCGGCTAATCCGCATACCGCCATCGCGATGGCCACGGATAGCCGTTTTAATTCCTGGTTATAAGGAGGATCGTGTGATCCTGGAGGTGGCGCAGAAGGCCCTCGAACAGGAGTATCCTAGGGAGCAGTTTGATGTCGTCGTTATTGCCGACTCATTCGAAAGCTCAACAATCGAATCGCTCAGGATGATGCCCGTAAGACTGGTGGAGGTGAGCTTTGAACTGAGTACAAAATCAAAGTCGCTCAATGCAGCCATGCAGGAAATTGGCGACGACTATGACCTGGCCCTGATACTTGATGCCGATAACATCATGGAGCCTGGCTTTCTGAATAAGCTGGCCATGGTCTCAGATACCCACTTCAAGGCTGTTCAGGGACACAGGGTCGCAAAAAACATGAATACCTCCATGGCGGTGCTCGATGCCATCAGCGAAGAGATCAACAATCACATCTTCAGAAAGGGACACCGGGTTCTGGGACTTTCATCGGCCCTGATCGGATCAGGTATGGCCTTCGATTACCCATTTTTTAAGGAGCTGATGTCAAAAATAGAGGCGGTAGGAGGTTTCGACAAGGAGCTTGAATTGAGTATGCTCAAGGCTGGCTATGGAATTGAATATCTGGATGATGCACGGGTTCTGGATGAGAAAGTTCAGAAAAAGGAGGTTTTTGCAAAACAGAGAAAGCGCTGGTTGTCAGCTCAATTGATCTACTTCTCGCGCTATGCAGGGGATGGATTCAAAGATCTCTTAAAGAAAGGAAACCTTGATTTCTTCGATAAGGTGATACAAATGATTCTTCCCCCGAGGATTCTCTTAGTCGGCATGCTGTTCATAATATCCATGTTAACCCTGACCATCTCACTGATTGATTATCTATGGTTCTGGGAGACCTTCATGTTCAGTGTCTCAAACTGGATCAGCCTTACCCTGCTGACCATGGTGGCGCTGATGCTGGCGATCCCTAAAAGCCTTTATACCCTAAAAACCCTGCGTGCACTGGGTGCCCTGCCAGGAAGTTTCATGATCATGCTGATTTCGCTATTCAGGCTTAAGGGTGCCAACAAGAAATTTATCCACACCCAGCATGGCATCGGAGAAGAATCAGACGTGGAAAGGCTATCGAATTCCAAACATCAAAACAAATAATCCATGCGAATAGGAATTGAAGCTCAGCGGCTTTTCAGGATCAAGAAACATGGAATGGATGTCGTGGTTCTTGAGCTTATCCGAAACCTTCAGGAGCTTGACCATCAAAATGAATATGTCATTTTTGTCAAGCCTGATCAGGATTCAGCGGTCATTAAAGAATCCCGCAATTTCAGGATTGTAGAGGTCCAGGGAGGCATTTATCCCCAATGGGAGCAAATCGCCCTACCCAAAGCTGCACGCCGACAGGGTTGTGACATCCTGCACTGTACAAGCAACACCGCTCCTGTCTCGCTTAATATACCTCTTGTGATCACCCTGCATGACATCATCTACATGGAGGGCCCCATGCATAAACTACTGACCGGAGGTGGAACTGCTTACCAGCGCTTTGGAAATCTCTACCGGAGGTGGAATGTTCCAAGGGTTCTTCGAAAAGCAAGCAGGATAATTACAGTTTCAAATTTCGAAAAGGAGCGGATCGGGGATTTCTTCAGGATTTCGGGAGAGAAGCTCAGAGCTGTGCACAATGGAGTGAGCTCGCACTTTCAACCGGTTTCGGATCCGATTGAAATTGCGAGGATTAAAAACAAATATGCACTTCCTGACCGTTACTTCTTCTTCCTTGGAAATACCGTGGAGAAGAAAAATACCCCCGGTACGCTGAAGGCCTTTGCGATGTTCAGAAAGGAGACAGGACTGGATATTCCGCTGGTGATGCTCGATTTCGATATGGGAGATCTGACCAGGATTCTGGAGGATATCCGGGAGCCCGATCTCTTGAGGCATATTGTGCTTACGGGCTACGTTGTGAACACCGATCTGCCGGTCATCTATGCATTGGCCGATCTGTTTCTCTACACTTCATACCGTGAAAGCTTCGGCATTCCGATTCTGGAGGCCCAGCAATCAGGGACGGCAGTGATCACTTCACAAACAAGCTCAATGCCTGAGGTTGCAGGAGAAGGTGCCCTCCTCGTTGATCCCTACCGCCCTGAAGAAATATGCCAGGCAATGGTCAGCATCACCGGAGACCCGGATTTGAGGAGTGATCTGGTACGCAGGGGCACTGTAAATGCTGCGAAGTTTTCATGGCGAAACATGGCCACAGATGTGCTGAATATTTATCGTGAACTCGGTGCTCAATGATTCAATGAGATGAAAGGCAGAGATATTGTTGTCATGGGCATACAGCCCTGGGATATTGAAATCGGAAGCAATTGCAAGAACATTGCCTCCGTGATGGCGAAGGATAACAGGGTCCTTTACGTTAATCAGCCCCTCGACCGAAAAAGCAGGCATGCTGAAAGGTCAAGTGCGAAGGTGAAGGTCAGAAATGCCGTATTGCAAGGCACCCATCCTGAAATTGAAAAGGTCAGCGACAATCTGTGGGTGCTAAATCCCAAAACCATGCTTGAATCTGCCAACTGGCTGCCCGATGGTATTCTGTTCGACCTTGTAAACAGAATAAATAACCGGCGGCTGGCCAGCCGGATGATCGGTGCCATTAAAACCCTTGGATTCGCTGATTTCATCCTGTTCAACGACAGCAGCATGTTTCTCGGGCAGTACATGAAAGAGCTACTGAATCCTCAGGTGTATGTCTATTATATGCGTGATTATCTCATCAGGAACCCATATTGGAAGAAGCATGGTTTAAGGCTTGAACCCCGGCTGATTTCAAATGCTGACGTAGTGGTCAACAATTCAACTCTTTACACGGAGTACGGGTTGAAGTACAATCCTCATTCGTACATGGTGGGACAGGGGTGTGAGGTGGATGACTATAATGAGGAGATCCAGCCCATTAAAATTCCGGATGACCTTGCCGAAATCCCGACACCAAGGATTGGTTATGTGGGTTTTCTGAGCAATCGCAGGCTGCATCTGGAATTATTGATCGAACTGGCGGAGAAAAAGCCGGAATGGAGTTTCGTGTTTGTTGGTCCTGAGGATGATGCCTTTGCTGCAAGCCGCCTGCATCAGTTGCCGAATGTCTGGATGCTGGGGTCACGAAAACCAGAAGAATTGCCCGGATATGTGAAGGGTTTTGATGTTTGTCTGAACCCTCAGAGGATCAATGATGCCACCATCGGTAACTACCCCCGTAAGATTGATGAATACCTGGCAATGGGTAAGCCTACCGTTGCCAGCAGCACCCAGGCCATGGATTATTTCAGCGAATACACCTATCTGGGCGAAACCCCTGAGGATTACCTTAAGCTGGTCGAACTGGCTCTGAAGGAGGATTCTCCGGAACTGCAGAAAAAGCGGATGCATTTTGCCCGAAGCCACACCTGGGAAAACAATGTGCGGGCCATTTATGATGCAATTGACAGGGTCGCAAAAACCTAATTTTAAAGATATGTCATTAAAAGCCAGGATCAAATCCAATCCGGTGATCAAAAAAGCGGTGATTCGTCTGCTGACACCCGACAGAAACCCCAGGCCCAGGTGGTGGGTAAGGAACCTGCTCACTCCCATCATCCATAAAAAAGGGAAAGGTGCCAAAATCAGGAGAAGAAGCCGGATTGATGTATTTCCATGGAACCGGTTCAGGGTAGGGGATCTGACCACCATTGAGGACTTCTGTACCATCAACAACGGTTCGGGGGATGTCATTCTGGGCAACCGCGTAAGGGTGGGAATCGGGAGTGTGATCATAGGACCGGTGACCATGGGGAACGGATCAGGACTGGGGCAGCATGTGTTTGTGAGCGGATTCAACCATGGCTATACCGACGGATCCCGCAACAGCAGCCAGCAACCCCTCGACCTCCGACCTGTTGTAATTGGTGAAGAATCTCATATTGGTGCCAATTCGGTGATTCTGCCGGGCATTACCATTGGTCGCAGATGCCAGGTAGGGGCCGGAAGCGTTGTCACGAAAGACATTCCCGATTTTTCAGTGGCGGTTGGCAACCCTGCAAGAATACTGAAGAGATACAACGAGCAAACCCAAACCTGGGATAGGGTTTAATTCATTCATAACTTGAAAGATATGACTGCACTTCAAATCATTTTCTGGCTTCTGCTTTTTGTTGTCTTTTATGCCTATGTGGGTTATGGGATATTACTTTTTCTGATCATAAAGACCAGAAGATTGTTTGGGAAAGGAAAACCCTATGAAGGAAATCCTGATTATGAGCCGGAAGTCACCCTGCTGGTTGCTGCCTTCAATGAAAGGGATTATGTGGATATGAAGGTCAGGAATAGCCTGGATCTGGATTATCCTGCAAGTAAGCTGAAGTTGATCTGGGTTACCGACGGCTCGGATGACGGAACTCCTGACTATATCCGGGAGAGATATCCGATGGTGGAGGTCCTTCATCAGCCCGAGCGGCGTGGTAAGATTGCCGCCATGAACCGTGCGGTACATTTCGTGAAAACCCCGATCATGGTCTTCTCGGATGCCAACACCATTCTGGGGAAGCAGTCGGTCAGACTGATTGTTGACATGTTCAGAAATCCGAAGGTAGGCTGTGTTTCGGGTGAAAAGCGAATCAAGCAAAAGGATGCCGAAACTGCCGCCGGGGCAGGTGAGGGCCTCTACTGGAAATATGAGTCGACCCTTAAGAAATGGGATGCTGAGTGGTATTCGGTGGTGGGTGCCGCCGGAGAGCTCTTTGCAGTGAGAACAGATCTTTTTGAGGATGTTGAACCCGACACCCTGCTGGATGACTTCATCATTTCGCTAAGGATTGCTATGAAAGGATACACCATTCAGTACAATCCCGAGGCCTATGCCATGGAGACCGCTTCGGCCAATGTTAAGGAGGAGCTCAAACGCAAGATCAGGATTTCGGCCGGTGGCATCCAGTCAATAGTGAGGCTCAGAAAGCTGCTGAATGTTTTTCGGTACGGCAGGCTTTCATTCCAGTACATTTCGCACCGGGTACTCCGATGGTCGCTGGCCCCCCTGTCTCTCCTGCTGCTGATACCAATCAACATTTTGCTTTTTTTGCTGGTTCCCGAGGGGTTTCTACAGTGGCTTTATGGCCTGCTGCTTGCTGGTCAGCTACTCTTTTACACCGCTGCCCTGACCGGCTGGTTTCTTGAAAACAGACAGATCAAGCTCAAGCTTCTGTTCGTTCCCTATTACTTTTTCATCATGAATTATTCTGTTTTCATGGGATTTCTGCGTTACCTGAAAAAGACCCAGAGCGTCAACTGGGAGCGGGCTAAAAGGGCCGGTGGGTGAACAAAATGATTTTTAAATCGTATAAATGAATGAAATCTAAGGTTTTATTGTAACTTTAACATAAACTAGCGACAAACACAACAATCAATACTATGAAAAACCGTCTACTAATTCTCACTTTTGTCATAATGGCCCCATTGTTTTTAAATGCGCAGAATGCGGATTATAAATGGGGCGGTGCCTTGTATTTTGGCGTAGAAGAGTACAGCGGAGATATGGCCAAGGAGTTTTTCTCCTTTGAGCAGGGGTATGCCGTAGGTGCTGGTCTGGCCCGGTATCTGAACCCCAGTTTCGATGTTCTGCTGCACTTCTATTACGATAAAACAAGGGCCAATGATGGCGGCTCCCTTGGAGCTCCAACCTGGTTGAACTTCAGTACCCATATGTTCAACCTGAACCTCCTGGCAAAATACAAGTTTGCCAACGGATACCTTTTAAAGGAAGAAGCCGTGGTTGCTCCTTACCTGCTGGGTGGACTTGGAGGCGTATTTTTCAATGCCTCCGGGGTTGGCGAGTACGGTAGCTACCAGGATAATACCTTTATGAGACCCAATCTCTATGGGGGTGTTGGAGTGAATCTCCGTTTGCACCCCATGGTCAGCCTTGCTGTTCAGACCGCCCTGATGGCCCCCTTCACCGATGAGGCCGACGGAGTGACCGGAGCAGTGGTTACGGCTCCAAACAGTACCAATGATCTTTTCCTGCAGAACTCTGTCAGCTTGCGAATTACACCCGGAAAATCCAAGAA
>CAYGOU010000029.1:0-16836 GCA_964351455.1 uncultured Porphyromonadaceae bacterium | reverse complement strand
AAACAGGGCCGAACATTGAATAAAAAACGGGACAAAACTTAATTTATCCCGTTGTTAACTGCCTGACGTTTGTTTATTTGCTCTCCTCTCTGGCTCTCCTCCTCTCTTTTTTATCTGTGGTGCCGTTAGTCTCTTGAATATTCGCTATATCCTACATTGAAGGCAATAGGATCATGCCTCTGTAACCATTCACCATATTTTACATGGTCTGGGATTCTGCCTCCATTGCTTTTCTTATCATCTTCTGGGATGCCTATTTCATTCAGGTAATCAACATAATCACTTTTAAGATGGTTTTCTCATCGAGGCAATTCATATGTGAGCTGTCCGTTATCTGGAAGGGGTTTTTAAACATCGTGGCGTTTTTTTCCTTAGTTTTGAAACGCTCTGGAATTTACTGAAAAAACAGGACTCTTCTTGGAATCCGGTTCAAAAATACTAAAAATAATTTTTCTGATTTGGGTCCTTCTTCAGGTGACCCTTTCCTGCTATTCTCAAAAAAAGCAGGGCAGCTATCTTGAGTCACCCGTGATTTATCCCTCACGAGACAGTATGGTCTTTTCTTATGCTGAAAAGAAGATACGAATGTATGGAGCGGCAAAGGTAACCTATCAGGACAAGGAGATTCAGGCCGATTACATTGAAATGAGCATCGACCGGAAGGAGCTTTATGCAACCGGAGTCAAAGACAGCCTTGGCAATCTGACCGGAAAGCCCGTTTTTAAGGATGGCGACGAATCCTATGAGACCACAGAGCTCCGCTACAACTTTGAAACCGGAAAGGCCTGGGTCATGGATGTCAGGGTTAAAGAGGAGGAGGGCTTTCTTCACAGTCACATCACCAAGATGGATTCAACCGGAACCATGAACATCAAGGATGGAAAATACACCACCTGCGATGCCGATCACCCGCACTTTCACTTTCAAATCACCAAAGGAAAGGTCATTCCGGATAAACTGATTGTTACCGGTCCGCTTTACCTGGTGGTTGAGGACATACCTCTGCCCATAGGACTTCCCTTTGGATATCTGCCCAAGCAACAGAAGAACGCTTCGGGAATTCTCATGCCATCTTACGGAGATGACCGCGAGCGGGGATTCTTTCTTAGAAACGGCGGTTACTATTTTTCCATCAACGACCGTTATGACCTCGCCCTGACAGGCGATATCTACTCCCGGGGCAGCTGGAAAGGCAGTACACAATCAAGGTACCGTAAGATCTATAAACACAGCGGGAGCCTGAATCTTGACTTTGCGACCAACAAGACCGGCGAGAAAGACATTAATCAAAAGGTGCAACGGGATTTCAGCATCCGCTGGAACCACAGCCAGGATGCCAAGGCCCACCCTTACCGTACATTCAATGCAAGCGTCAATTTAAGCACCAGCAAGTACGACCGGCTCAATACCTATCAAACTCAGTCGAACAACTTCAATGATTTCAACAGCCAGTCGCTCGAGCATATGACCAATACCAAGTCTTCGAGCATCTCATACAACCGTAAATTTCCAAACAAACTATACAACTTCACCGCCAAGGTGGGGCATACCCAGAATAGCAGCACCCGTTCTATAGTCCTGAATGCACCATCTGCCACCTTTACCGTCGGCCGTTTCTACCCCTTCAGGGCGAAATCAAGAGTAGGGAAGCAGAGATGGTATGAGTTAATCGAAATGCGATACTCATCAAATTTTGAGAACCGACTGAAACTTCATGAAGATTCTATTTTCAGCCGCGATGGACAGCCCGCTTCAGCCAACATGGGAAGTTACATCAGCAACAACATGCAAAATGGGTTCAAACACCAGATTCCGGTCTCTGCTTCCTTCAAGCCGATAAAATATATGACCATGACTCCATCGTTGAATTACGACGGACTCCTGTTTTTCTATCAGACTGAGAAGCACTGGGATCCTGAGCTCGATAGCCTGATTGTCAACAGGATCAATCAAATGAAGTATGTACAGTTCCTGAGTCCGAACCTTAATCTCTCATATACCCCTCAGATCTATGGTTTTTTTGATTTCAAAAGAGGCAGGGTAAAGACCATCAGGCATGTGATGTCCCCATCCCTGTCGTTTTCATACCGCCCGGATTTGGGTTATGACCTGACAAAGTATCAGGATTCAGTTCAGGTCGATGACCGTGGAACCATGAGAAGCTATGGCGCATTTGATGATGGCCTGTACCGCCTTCCCTCCGTTGCCGGGCGCTATGGTAACATCTCTCTTAATGTTGGAAACCAGTTGGAAATGAAGGTAAAAGATCCAAAAGACACCACTGGTCAGGAGAAAAAGGTCAAGCTGCTTGAAAGCTTCTCTTTTGGCACCTCGTATGACATCTTCAGAGACTCGATGAAGCTCTCACCGGCTTCGCTGCAAGCAAGGACACGCCTGTTTAATCAGGTCAATATTTCATTCAGGGCAAACCTGAATCCTTATGCAATTCAAGAAATAAGCAGCGGAAATTCGACCACCTTTAGAACCGTTGATGTTTTCGAAATTTCAAGGTCGGGCAAACCATTCAGAATGACCGACGCCTCTTTGAGTGTCGATTTCAGTCTTCCGTTTCGAAGCCAGGACCGCTCACAGGGGGCACGTGCTGACCAGAGGAATGCAGATCCGGGTTCCGCAATAGAAGATTACTCCATCCCATGGAACCTTCAGATCGGCTATAATTTTCAATATTCTAAGCCCTATATGGATGCCAACGTTACCCAATCCCTGCGGATATCAGGAAACATAAGCCTCACCCCAAAATGGACCGTAAACCTCTCATCAGGCTATGATTTCGTGCGCAAGGAGGTGACTTATACCTCCCTTCAGATTAATAGGAACCTCCATTGCTGGCAAATGTCGATCAATGTGGTACCCTTCGGACAACGGAAAAGCTACATGTTCACCATTGCAGCAAATGGGTCAATGCTGAAAGATGTCAAATACACTAAAAACAAATACTGGTCAGACAACCTTTATTGATACACCATGAAAACAATTATCCGAACACCGAAAGCCCCCGCCGCTGTAGGGCCCTACAGTCAGGCTGTTATGGCAGGTGACCTGCTGTTTGTCTCCGGACAAATTCCCATCGATCCCACCACCGGTTCTCTTGTCGAGACTGATATCCGGATTCAGACCGACCGTGTTCTTAAAAACATTGGGGCCATATTGGAGGAGGCAGGACTAACCTACGCAAATGTGGTGAAGTGCACCTGTCTGCTTGCTGATATGAATGACTTCAAGGCAATGAATGAGGTGTATGCAAAATACTTCACCGAAAACCAGCCTGCCAGAGCCGCTTTCGGGGTGGTTCAGCTTCCTCTGGGTGCAATGATCGAGATCGAGGCCATCGCCATTAAATAAGAAAAGGCCGCCTAAGGCAGCCTTTTCTGTCAGGTCATTGCGTAAGTCTTACTCTGAGAAAACCTCAAAGGTTATAACGGCCTTGATGTCTTTATAGAGTTTGATTGTGGCTTCGTAGGTTCCTATCTCCTTGACCGGTTCCTGAACGAGACTGATGTTCTTGCGGTCAATTTCAAATCCCTTTTCGGTCAGCGCCTCAGCGATCTGTATGGTGTTTACAGATCCGAAGATTTTGCCGGTGGTTGAGGTCTTGGCTCCAATCTTCAGAACGGTTCCGCTCAGCTTTCTGGCTCTTTCCTCGGCGTCTTGCCGCAGCTGAACCTCCTTGTGCGCCCGCTGCCTAAGATTTTCTTTATGAATCTTAAGATTGGATTCCGTTGCCAGGGTGGCCATTTTTTGCGGAATAAGGTAGTTGCGACCGTAACCGTTTTTTACCTTTACGATGTCGTCTTTATGTCCCAGATTGGGTACGTCTTGTAAGAGAATTACTTGCATGGCTTTTCCTCCGGGTTTATTTCAACAAATCGGTTACGTAGGGCAGAATCGCTATGTGGCGAGCCCTTTTAACTGCCTGGGCAATTTTCCTTTGAAACTTGAGTGATGTTCCGGTGATGCGGCGGGGAAGTATCTTTCCCTGCTCGTTCAGAAAACGCTTCAGGAAGTTGGGATCCTTGAAGTCAATGTATCGAATGTTGTTTCTGCGGAAACGACAGTATTTCTTGCGTTTTACCTCTACTGTGGGAGGAGTGAGGTAGCGGATTTCAGACTGATTATTGGTTGCCATCTTTTTCTTCCTCTTTGGTTATGGTTTCAACTGCAGATTCCTGCTTGTTTCTCCTTCTCTTCTCAGCATATTCCAAGGCATATTTCTCCAACCTGACGGTCAGAAAACGAATGACTCTTTCGTCGCGGCGGAATTCAAGCTCAAGCCTGTTGGTCGCCTCACCACTTGCCTTGAACTGAAGGAGATGATAAAAACCGGTGGATTTTTTGTTAATCGGATAGGCCATCTTACGCAGCCCCCAATTCTCTTCATGGACTATTTCCCCTCCGCTATCGGTCAGGAAACCCTTGAATTTTTTTACCGCTTCCTTCATCTGTTCTTCAGACAAAACGGGAGTTAAAATGAAAACGGTTTCGTAATGATTCATTTTTAATAATGATTAATTAGAACTCTTTGATTATTTGGCCTGCAAAGATAGAATTATTTATCAATAGAACAAAAATAGTACCTTTGTTCATCCTTAACCCAGAGCGTCTTTTATGGAGCATCAATTCCTGGTCAGCGCCAGAAAATACCGACCCGATACTTTTGACAGCGTGGTTGGACAACCAACCATTACCCGAACCTTGAAAAACGCCATTCACAACAAGCAGTTGGCTCATGCGTATCTTTTTTGCGGTCCCAGAGGGGTAGGTAAAACAACCTGTGCAAGGATTTTCGCAAAGACCATCAACTGTACCCAGCCGGGCGAAAACATGGAAGCCTGCGGCCTCTGCGAGTCGTGTAAAACCTTTCAGGAGCAACGGTCGTTCAATATTCATGAACTCGACGCTGCCTCCAATAACAGCGTAGATGATATCAGAAACCTGATCGAGCAAGTCAGGATTCCTCCACAAGTGGCCCGTTACAGCGTTTATATCATTGATGAGGTTCACATGCTATCTCAGCAGGCATTCAATGCCTTCCTGAAAACCCTTGAAGAGCCTCCCGCTCACGCCATTTTCATTCTGGCAACAACCGAGAAACACAAAATCATCCCAACCATCCTGTCAAGATGCCAGATCTACGACTTTCACCGGATTCAGGTTCGTGACATGATGGAGCAGCTTGCTTCAATCTCTAAGCAGGAAGGCGTCAGCGCCGAACCCGCTGCTCTAAATATCATCGCTCAAAAAGCAGATGGTTCGATGCGCGATGCGTTGTCGATTTATGATCAGGTTGTTAGCTTCTGTGGGAATCAGGTAACCTACCAGCAGGTGATTGACCACCTGAACGTGCTTGACTATGACTACTATTTCAGGCTTACAAAAGCCTTCATCGAAGGAAATTATCAGGACGCCCTGCTAACCTACGATCAAATTCTGAAACAGGGGTTTGATCACGGAAATTTTGTATCAGGACTCGCATCACACTTCAGGGACCTGCTTGTGAGCAAGGATTCTGTGACGGCTGACCTCTTCGAAATGAGTGGTGAAATCGCTCAGAAGTACCTTGAAATTTCAAAAGAATGCGAAGCCATCTGGATCATTGAGGTACTCAAGCTGACCAGCCAGGCAGAGATTAATCTGAGGCAATCCAGAGAACCGCGACTTTCGGTTGAGGTTGCACTCATCCAGCTTAGCTCATTGTCAGGAAACATCAACACCCTTGCATCTTCTCCCGCAACACCGGTTGTGAAAACGCAGATCGGTGGGGTAAAAGAGACAGTCAAACAAGAGGAACCCAAGGTTGTTCCCGAATTAAAGCCCTCCCGGCAGGAGAACATACTGAAGGAAGAAGCGACAGAATTCGGTGAAACCTCATCTTCCGGGGGAAGCAGACCTTTCAGGGTGTCTGATACCGGACAACCAGGAGGTTTAAGAATCAGCGATTTTATGTCGCGTAAAGATGGCAATGCTCCTTCTGATCATGCTGCTACTATGCCTGAAGTGCCGACAGAAACTGTCAGTAAAACAGATGAAAAGGTTTCTAAACCAGAGGAGCTTACCCAGGATCTGCTCCAGATTTACTGGTTGGAGTTTTCTGAACTGCAAAAAGACCAGACCCGCCTGTATAACATGCTGACCACCCAGCTGCCCGTTTTGGCTGATTCAGGAAACATCAGGATGGAACTCAACAATCCCCTTCAGGAGAAGGCGCTAAGGTCGGTATACCATGAAATCCTGAACTATTTAATGAAGAGGTCAGGACTGGATGATCTCAAGCTTGAGGTTAATATCCCGCAACTTCAGTCCCAACCAAGGCTCTACACCCAGGAAGACAAACTGAACCATATGCGTCAGAAGAATCCGGATCTGGATCTTTTCAGGCAAACCCTGAACCTTGATCTGGAATAGAATGACAAAAATGCAGAAAACCAGGATGGACCGGTTTTTGTTTCAGAACTACACAATCATATTAACATGTCAATAGTCACATCCCTGCTTGGGGGCTTTTTTGGAAACAAATCCGAAAAGGACTACAAGAGTGCATTGCCCGTTGTTGAACAGGTAAACAAAATAACTTCAGAGCTGAAAGGTCTTTCCCACGACCAACTGAGGGAGAGAACCAACAGACTTCGAACTGAAATCCGGGCAGCATACCAGGAGCAACAAAACGAAATCGATAAGATCAAAGCTGCCATTGAAGCCGATGAAATCCCTATTGAGGATCGTGAAAAATACTTCAACCAGGTTGATAAACTTGAAGGACAGATAAAGGAGACGATTGAAGCCAAACTGGCAGAGATTCTTCCTGAAGCATTTGCCATCGTAAAAGATACTGCGCGCAGGTTTTATGAAAACGAGGAGCTGGAGGTGACGGCCCTTGATTTTGACCGGAACCTGGCAGCTGCCAGAGACAGCATCAGCATTTCAGGAGATAAGGCAATATGGAAGAAGCGGTGGATTGCAGGCGGGAATGAAATCAGCTGGGACATGATCCATTACGATGTCCAGCTTATCGGCGGTCTGCATCTTCACCAGGGTAAAATCGCAGAAATGGCTACGGGCGAGGGAAAAACCCTCGTGGCAACACTACCCGTTTTTTTGAATGCCTTGCCCGGAAGGGGGGTGCACCTGGTGACCGTTAACGACTACCTGTCGAAGCGAGATTCAGAATGGATGGGTCCCCTGTTTGAATTTCACGGGCTCTCCGTCGATTGCATCGACAAGCATCAACCCAATTCGGAGGCGAGAAGGAGAGCTTATCTTTCTGACATTACATACGGAACAAACAACGAATTTGGTTTTGACTACCTAAGGGATAACATGGCCATCTCTCCGGATGACCTGGTTCAAAGAAGCCACAACTATGCCATCGTTGACGAGGTTGACTCTGTTTTGATTGACGATGCCAGAACTCCGTTGATCATTTCTGGTCCTGTTCCGAAAGGCGATGACCAGCTCTTTACTGAATTGAAGCCGAGGGTCATTAAGCTAATCAGTTTTCAAAAAAAGGTCTTCAACGAGGTTTTTACCCAGGCAAAAAAACTTATTTCTGAAGGCAATGAACAAGAAGGTGGCAAGCTGCTGCTCAGGGCTCATAAAGGACTTCCAAAGACCAATTCCCTCATCAAGTTCCTGAGTGAGGAGGGAATGAAGGCCCTCCTGCTGAAAACAGAGAACTTCTTTATGCAGGAGAATTCAAAGAATATGCACCTGGTGACGGATGATCTCTTTTTTGTGATCGACGAGAAAAATAATTCGGTCGAGCTAACCGAGAAGGGTATTGATTTGATTACCAATGAGGGTGAAGATCCATCCTTTTTCGTGCTTCCCGACATTGGGACCGAAATGGCAGAAATTGATCAGAGCGTTACCGATGAGCAGGAAAGGATAAGCCGGAAGGACCAATTAATCCGTGATTTCTCGATCAAGTCTGAAAGGGTGCATACCATCATCCAATTGCTGAAGGCATACTCCCTGTTTGAGAAGGATGTTGAATATGTGGTGATCGATAACAAGGTGAAGATCGTTGATGAGCAGACCGGTAGGATCATGGAGGGAAGGCGCTATTCGGACGGCCTGCACCAGGCCATTGAGGCAAAAGAAAATGTTAAGGTGGAGGCTGCCACCCAGACCTTTGCCACCATCACCTTGCAAAATTACTTCAGGATGTACGCCAAGCTGGCGGGGATGACCGGTACCGCTGAAACCGAGGCGGGCGAATTCTGGAACATCTACAAACTCGATGTTGTGGTTACTCCCACCAACAAGTCGGTGGTAAGAGATGACCGTGAGGACCTGGTTTATAAAACCAAAAGAGAAAAGTATAATGCGGTAATCGAGGAAATAGAGAAGCTGGTTAAACTCGAACGGGCCGTTTTGGTGGGCACCACCTCGGTTGAAATATCCGAATTGCTCAGCAGAATGTTGAAGCTTAAGGGAGTTGAACATAATGTGTTGAATGCCAAGCTGCACCAGCGAGAAGCAGAAGTGGTGCTGAAGGCCGGACAGCCGGGTAATGTCACCATCGCCACCAACATGGCAGGTAGGGGTACTGACATTAAGCTTCATCCTAAAGTAAAGGCATCCGGAGGACTGGCAATCATAGGTACAGAGAGACATGAATCAAGACGGGTCGACCGGCAGTTGAGGGGTAGGGCAGGTAGGCAGGGTGACCCCGGAAGCTCCCAGTTTTTTGTCTCCCTCGAGGATGACCTCATGCGTCTCTTTGGTTCAGACCGTATCGCCAGGATGATGGACCGCCTGGGACTAAAGGAAGGAGAGGTTATCCAGCACTCTATGATTACCAAATCGATTGAGAGGGCCCAGAAGAAAGTCGAGGAGAACAACTTCGGGATCCGCAAGCGTCTGCTGGAATATGATGATGTCATGAACAATCAGCGGGAGGTGGTTTACAAAAGGCGACGCCATGCTTTGCACGGTGAACGCATTGAGATGGACCTCTCCAATATGATATATGATCTTTGCGAGAACCTCGTTACAGAGAACAAGGAGCTGGATGATTTCGAATCATTCAGAATGGATCTGATCAGGCACCTTGCGGTTGACAGTTCTGTTACTGAGGTCCAGTTCAGGGAAACACCCGTTTCGGAACTGATCGAAACGCTGCACATCAATGTGCTGCGTAAGTTTACCAAGAAAAACGAGTACATGTCTGAGCAGGCGTGGCCGGTGATCAAAGACGTTTTTGAAAGGGCATCGCATCAGTATGAAAATATCCTGGTACCCATCACAGATGGCCAGAAAACGTTGCACATCAACGTCAACCTAAGGAAAGCTTACGAAACCAAGAACCGCGAACTGGTAAAGGCTTTTGAGAAATCTGCAGTCCTGGCCACCATCGATGAGGCCTGGAAGGAGCACCTCAGGGAGATGGACGACCTCAAGCAGTCGGTGCAGAACGCTTCTTACGAACAGAAAGACCCCCTGCTAATTTATAAACTTGAATCCTTTGATCTTTTTAAGACCATGATCAACAGGGTCAACCGGGAGGTGGTATCAATCCTGATGAAGGGTCAAATACCAATCCAGAACTCCGATCAGGTTCGGGAGGGACAGGCGCGCCAGAAACTCGATATGAGCAAGTACCGCACAAGCAAAACAGATATGCCATCCTATTCAGGACCGGAATCAACTGCGCCCGGACAGGCTTCACCGGAGGGTCCGGCCCGTCAACAACGAGCACAGCCGGTGAGAGTGGATAAAAAGGTTGGACGAAATGATCCCTGTCCTTGCGGCAGTGGCAAGAAGTTTAAACAGTGCCACGGAAAACCTGAGATGTTTGCCTGATGTCAGGCCAGTCGATCCACCATAGTGGCAATCTGGTTCTGAAGTGAACGACTGACAGGTGTCAGTGGAAGTCTTACGTGACTATCACACAGGCCCAGGTGACCGAGTGCGGCCTTCACACCGGCAGGACTTCCCTCCCTGAAAATCATCGAAACCAACTCCAGCAGGTCAAAGTGAATCTTGCGGCTGACATCATAGTTTCCCTGCAGAGCCAGCCTGACCATGGTCGCCATTTTATCCGGAACGGCATTGGCAACAACGCTGATAACCCCGCTGGCTCCGAGAGCGATCATCGGAAAGGTCAGGGCATCGTCACCGGAAATTACCATAAAACTGTCTGGCTTGTCGCGCAGGATCGTCATGATCTGATCCAGGTTTCCGCTTGCCTCCTTGGTGGCAACAATATTGGGTATTTCGTAGGCAAGCCTTAACGCAGTATCCGCCTGCAAATTGACACCGGTTCTGCCCGGAACGTTGTACAAGATGATGGGCACTGGCGATGCCTGTGCAACCGTTTCAAAATGTCTGTATAGTCCGCTTTGGTTTGGCTTGTTGTAATACGGCGTTACCGTAAGAACCGCATCAATTCCACTGAAATCCTGCGATTTGATGGTCTGAACCACAAGCTCTGTGTAATTTCCGCCAATTCCGTATACTATCGGGATCCTTCCGTGATTTATCTGGATAATGGCTCGCAGTACATCCTCCTTCTCCTGTTTGCTCAAAGTTGCAGATTCTGCTGTGGTTCCCATAACCACCAGGTAATCAACGCCATTGGCAATGATGTGCTCGGTAACCTGATTCAGGGCCTTGAAATCAACTTCACCGTTGCTGAGGAAAGGAGTGACCAGGGCTACCCCGGTTCCGAACAGACGTTCTTGGATCATGTGGAGAATAAGTTTTGTGATGAGTCGACCTTTTTCTGCTCAGGCTTTGAGTGTATGGATTGCAGATACTTCAAAAGGTTCTCTGTGAGATTGGCAAGGTCGCAACCAGTGGAAAGCTCAATCTCGAAATCCAGGGTCCCGCCTGCTGCGCCAGAAATACCAGCGTACATTCTTGCCGATGAACTGAGCAGGATCTTCTCCAGTGAATAATTTGGGGAGGTATCCAAAAGAAACAAAATGTCGAATCGACTTGCTATAAATGGCTCCGTTAGCTTACGGGGTGCATCTTTGAGCCAGCTAAGTTCATCCTGACAAATAAGTTCAACCGGCATGCCGGGGAAGTTACGCTCATAATCAAAAACATTTAGCTCTTTGCGCTTTTCTGGAATGATCATGAGCAGGTGTGGTCTTAGGTTCATTTTGTGAAGTGACTTGCTGAATTGAATCACTGCAGCGGGGTGACCGGGGTTTCTGAAGTCTGCCAGAATTCCGATAGAACCGGCCTCCTTCAGAGGAACAAATGAGGGATTCCGCTTACGGTTTTTGAACCTTTTGAGAGCCAGCGGACGGGTAATGGATTTTTGAATGAACCTGATCATAAAGTTCCTTTGATGGGTAAATATAAGGATGTTTTCAAGAGATTTGACCCCTTTGTCAGATCATGTTTTCAAACTCCGTAAGTCCGATTACAGGAACTCCCAGCTCCTCTGCCTTCTTTCTTTTTTCTGGTCCCATGTTCTCGCCGGCAAGTAGAAAACTTGTTTTTGAAGATACCGAAGAAACGGTTTTTCCCCCGAGGCTTTCAATACGGGACTTCAGTTCTTCCCGGCTCAGCTCTCCGAATGTTCCTGAGATCACGAAAGTGAGATCCTTTAGCTGACCATCCACCGATGCAGTCGTAGTGATAATATTTGTAAAACTTAACCCAGCCGCCTTGAGTCGTTCAATCAGCTGCTGATTGGCCGGATCCTGCAGGTAGCGTGTAAGGCTTTCGGCAATAACCTCCCCAATTTCGCTGACCGCAAGCAAATCCTCGCGGGATGCATTCATCAATTCATCAATGCCGGGAAAGGCCCTCGCCAGTTTCTTTGCAATGGTTTCACCCACATAGCGGATGCCCAGTGCAAAAAGAACCTTTTCAAAACGAACCGATCTTGATGCATCAATGGCCCTTAGAAAGTTGTCCGCTGAACGCGCTGCAAATCGCTCGAGTTGTAACAGGTCCTCTCGCGAGATGGTGTAAAGATCGGATGGATCCTTAATCAAGCCCCTGCTGAAAAGCTGATCAATGGTCTCTTCTCCAAGACCCTCAATATTCATGGCTTTTCGGCCGATGAAATGCTCAATCCTCCCTTTGATCTGAGGTGGGCATTCCTTTTCGTTCGGACAGTAATGACGGGCCTCACCCTCATCTTTTCTGAGGGTGGATCCGCATTCAGGACAACTGGCAATGAAATCGACCCGATTGGCATCCGGTAAGCGCCTGGTCTTGTCGATTCCTGTGATTTTGGGAATGATTTCACCTCCCTTTTCCACCTGAACCCAATCTCCAAAATGAAGATCAAGCATCTGAATCTGGTCAGCATTGTGGAGAGAGGCCCTCTTCACAACGGTGCCTGCCAGCAAAACCGGTTCGAGATTGGCCACAGGAGTGACGTTTCCGGTTCTGCCAACCTGAAAATCGACGGAATTTAACCTGGTGAAGGCCTGCTCGGCCGGATATTTGTAGGCAATTGCCCAGCGGGGCGACTTGGCTGTAATCCCCAGCTGCTCCTGTAGCAAAAGGTCGTTAACCTTGATTACAATGCCATCAATATCAAAGTCAAGCTGACGCCGGTGTTCATTCCAGTACCCAATGAATTCAAGGATCTCCTCTACATTCCGGCATAGCTTAATGTGATCTGGGACCTTAAATCCCCAGCAACGCGCCAGCTGAAGAAGTTCATAATGAGTTTCTGCCGGTAATCCGCTTCCTGAAACGGCATAGAACATGCAGTCGAGCTTTCGCTTGGCAACCTGCGATGAGTTTTGCATCTTAAGGGTACCTGCAGCGGCATTGCGGGGATTGGCGAATGTCGCTTCACCGGCTTGCTCCCTTTCGCGGTTAATCTGTTCAAAAACCGACCGGCGCAGGATCACCTCACCCCGGATCTCAAATTGATCGGGCAAAGATGGGTGGTCAACCACAAGGGGTATGCTTCGAATGGTTTTGATGTTTTCTGTAACGTCATCCCCGGTCATTCCGTCTCCCCGCGTAATTCCCCAGATCAGCCTACCCGAGCGATAGCTGAGGCTCACGGCAGTTCCGTCGTATTTCAGTTCGCAGGTGTACCCGGGATCGACACCTGATAGCTTCTTCACCCGCTCGTCAAATTGCAGAAGTTCATCGCGTGAATAGGTGTTTCCGAGAGAGAGCATCGGATTCAGGTGATCCCGCTGATTGAACAACTGGTTACGATCGTCTCCGACCCTTTTGGTAGGAGAGAGCGGGTCGGCATACTGAGGATACTGCTTCTCAAGACCTTCCAATTCAAGCATCAGCAGGTCAAACTCAAAATCGTTGATCAGGGGGTCGTTCATCACATAGTACCGGTGATTGTGCTGGTTTATATCCCTGGTCAACTTATGGATGCGATCTCTGGCCTGCTCCGGATTCATGTTCATCATTTTGTTTAAAAATACACAGAAAAAAACGACAGACATCGCAAGGGTCTACATCTATTTGCCTAATTTCGCCTCATATCGGTTCACTGTTTTCAGCCGGATCCAGTGAATAAAAGGGAATCAGGTGTGAGTCCTGAACAGTTTCCGCTGCTGTAAGCTTTATCAACTGCCCTGACAACCCGGCCACTGTTCCAGATGTTCGGAATGGGAAGGCGTCGGAGGCGGGAAGCAAGTCAGAAGACCTGCCGGTGTTTTAACAGAACCTGAGGTTCGGAAAAAACCAATAGGGGGGTCATGAGATTACCAATTATCATTGTCGTTTGCTGTATTCTGATTTTTTCAGGATATGCCGACCTTTGGCCCCAGAACATGGACGTGAGGCTGGATGAAGTGGTGGTGCGGGGAACCCTCAGGAGGACCGTCAACACTACCAGTCGCTCTGAACAGCTGGATTCAATTCTGACCCGTTTTGCCGACGGACAAGACCTTACACGCCTGATCAGTCAGTGGACCGGTGTTACCATGACGCATTACGGAAGTCGGGGTTCACTTGCAAGCGTAAGAATGAGGGGCACGGGAAGCTCGCATACCCAGCTGAACTGGAACGGCTTTCCGTTAAACAGCATCACAGCAGGAGGAGGCGACCTCTCAATGCTCAGTCAGGGAATGATCGACCAGGTAACCCTTGTTTACGGAGCACCTGGGAGTCTTTTTGGCAGTGGTACCTTCGGAGGTGCCATCAACTTTGATAATCAAAGTGATTGGAGTAACCGCCTTCAGGCAACGATGCTTACAGAAGTCGGATCCTGGCATCACAGGCAAGCAGAAATGGGACTTAAAACCGGCAATTCTTACTTTCAATACCACCTCAATACCCAATGGCAAAAAAGTGATAACGCTTTCAGGTATCGGAATTATTTTTTGGCCGGAAACCCTGATCAGACCCGTGTCAACGATACCCTTTCCAGATCAGGGATTGTGCAGCATTTTTTTCTGCGTTTGCCCGGCAACTGGTTCATTAAGGCCGGGTCTTGGTGGTCATGGCACGACAAGGATCTGCCCGGACCAATATCTTCAACGCTGACAGGACTTGCCAATCAATACTCCAAAGGCAATCGCAACTATATCCAGGTTAGGAAACGGTATTCGCGAACTGTCATCGATTTACACGCAGGGGTGTTCAATGACAGCCTGATTTACCGCGATCCCGGAAGAGCCATAGGAAATCCAACCGACCTGATTTCTGTGATGAAGTCCAGAAGAGTATTGTCCGGAGCCAAAATCATTGGTTATTTCCGTCCCGATTGGTCATGGCAAGCAGGTGCAGAATGGGATCGGCAGGAGGCATCCTCAGCAAATTACACAAACCATGTGAAGGAAAACCGTGGCAGCCTTATGACTTCACTGCAATACCATGGAAATGTTCTTCACAGCGATGTCTCCATTCGAATGGAAATGTCTCCCTTCAATGGGGTTTATCCGCTCTTTTCACTGGGCACGGTATGGCAAACCCCATTGAATAACATACAGTTACGCGGACAGGCAGGAAACAGGATCCGGACCCCGAACCTTAACGACAGGTACTGGATACCCGGCGGAAATCCTGCTCTGCTGCCTGAAACCGGATTGGGAGGAGAGGCAGGTTTGTCTTACAATGGTTTTGTTCGGGAATCTCTTCGTCTTCAGTTTGGCACCACCTTCTATCATCAACAAATCAACAACTGGATTCAATGGGTGCCGGCAGGAACTTACTATTCACCACGGAATGTCAGACGGGTTGCTAGTTCAGGTTTGGAGGTGACGGCAAGCTCCGCTTTTCAAAGCGGGAAAAGTCATTACCGGTTAAGCTCTAATTATCTCTTTAATCTGAGTAGCGATGAGTCAAAGTATGATCGTCCTGTGCTCGACCGTCAGCTGGCTTACATTCCATATCATAGTCTTACCCTTGGAGGCATACTCAGCCGAGGATGGTTTTCTTTTACCACCAGCTACCGTTTTACCGGAAAACGCTTTACAACAGACGACCATCATCCTTTATTAGCTCTTGAACCCATACATGACTTTGATGCAGGCATTACACTGCATATGAAGGCACTGAATACCGAGTACCGGATTTCTGGCAGGGTTGAAAACCTGCTTAACCGCAGTAATGAATGGGTGAGAGGTTATCCCTCGATTGGGCGCAGCTGGACGCTAACCCTGAAAGTGCTGTTTATACAAACAAAATCTCAAAATAACTGATAACCATGAAGATAAAAAGACTGCTACTAAATCATGTTTTGCTTATTGCAGGTCTTGGCGTGCTGAGTTTGCTTTCATCCTGTACGGAGAAGCCTGATCCTGACGAAAAAGAAAAAGGCTATGCCAGAGGGATTGTTATAGTAAATGAAGGTGCCTTTTTCAATTCCAACGCATCAATTTCGTGGTTTGACCCCGACTCCATGAAAATGATCAATTATCTGTTTCTCGAGGAGAATGGGCGTCCCCTGGGTGACGTGGCCCAATCATTTTCCAAAACGAAGGACAAAGGCTTTATTGTCGTTAACAATTCGCAAAAACTTGAAATCGTAGATCTGGTCACCTTTCAATCAAAAGGCATGATCGATAAACTATCCTATCCCCGTTTTTTGCTTCCCGTTGATGAAGTGAAAGGCTATCTGACCAATGGAAATTTGGAGGGCCAGGTTTTGGTGATCGACCTCTTCAACCAAAGGATTGCGGATACCATTGCCGTTGGTTACGGTCCTGAACACATGATCAGAAGACAAAATCGCGTTTTTGTGGCGAACAGCGGCGGTTGGGGAAATGACAGCACCTTGTCCGTCATCAACGTGGTGACAGACCTCGTTGAAGAGTCGTGGGTGGTGGGCTATAACCCGGTAGATATGGTGTTTGACACGCACGGACTGATGTGGGTGCTTTGCAAGGGTAAGGTGGAGTGGGGGGCCGACTGGACCCTGGCCATTGAAACTGCATCACAATTGGTAAGGATTGACCCTGAGTCAGGTACGGTTATGCAAAGGATAGACATCGGTCAAATCGGGGATTATTACTGGCCGGAGAAACTTGCGGTGGATCCTTCAGGACAGTATCTATATTATACTGAAAGCGGTGGCTTTTACAGAATGCAGGTCAATGCCACCCAGACTCCTGTATCTCCCTATATCGAAAAGATGTTCTACGGGTTTGGATTCGATCCGCAGTCGCGGATGCTTTCCTGTGCGAAAGGTCCTCGGGCAAGCCTGGTGCCAGTTCTCGTAAGAAAAGGCGGCTTGCCCACGGAACAGTGATGTTCCTTTGTGAGGATTGGAAAGTGGTAATGCGGCGGGGTTTATAAAGGTAACGATTCGAAAATAAAGCCCGGAGAAAGGCAGAAAATGGAAGTTTTGAAAATATAGTATGACTCTTGACATTTGCTATGCCGGATTATATGCTAATTGGAGGGTTGTGATATTCGTAAGAC
>CAYGOU010000028.1:0-16920 GCA_964351455.1 uncultured Porphyromonadaceae bacterium | reverse complement strand
TGTGGGCGGAACCGATTTCAGGTATTTTCAGTACGACCAGATTATGCAGGGACGCCGCCAGGTGGGCTCGGTTTTCAAGCCCTTCGTTTACACCCTGGCAATGGAACATGGGTATTCGCCCTGCCATGAGGTGGCCAACATCAAGTATACCATAGAAGGGGATTTTTACGGCAAGGAGGGTTTTTATTCGCCCAAGTTCTCTGAGAGTACCGAGCTTACCGGTCCTACCGTCACCCTGAAGGAGGGTCTGGGCAAGTCGCTCAACCAGATAGCGGTATGGGTGATCAAGCAGTACAATCCTGAGTCGGTGATCGAAGTGGCCCGAAAAATGGGGGTCCAATCGGAGATCGAGCCCAACTGGTCGATTTGCGTGGGGGCGGTTGACCTGCCGGTGTATGAGGTGGTTGGAGCCTTTTCTGCCTTTGCCAACAAGGGAATCTGGGTCAAGCCGATGTTTGTGACCCGCATTGAAGACCGCGACGGCAATCTGCTTGCCACTTTTCGTCCCGAAGAGCGGGTGGCCATCAGTGAGGTGACTGCCTACAAGATGCTCAACATGATGGAGTACACCACGAGCGGACATGGAACTGCGCGACGGTTGCGTAACAAATACGGATTCAAGAACCCCATAGCCGCCAAAACCGGCACCACCAACGACAATGCCGACGGATGGTTTGTTGGCATGGTGCCCAATCTGGTAGGAGGTGCCTGGGCCGGTGGGGAGGATCGCTCGGTGAGGTTTCGCAACAACGACCTGGGACAGGGCTCAAACATGGGATTGCCCATCTGGGCGATTTTCATGAAGAAGGTCTATGCCGACAGCACCTTGAGTGTTTCGCAGGAGACTTTTGAAAGGCCCCTGGGTTTCAGGGATAATCTGAATTGTGAGCCCACCCGTTCGGGGGTCAACAGAAAACGCGACGATTTCGATTTTTAGGCGTCTCAGAAGAGCTTTTTGATCAGGTCTCCCATGTGCCTCACCGGCACCAGCTCAATCTTGAACTTTTTTGAACCGATTCCCTTGAGGTTGTGGTGGGGAATGAGGATTTGCTGAAATCCGAGCCTTGCGGCTTCGCCGATGCGATGCTCGATCCGGGTTACCGGGCGGATCTCGCCCGACAGACCAATCTCCCCCGTGAAACAAACCTCCTGGTTCATCGCAAGGTTCTTATCGGACGAAAGTATCGCAGATGCAACGGCCAGGTCGGTCGCCGGGTCGGTAACCCGCAGTCCTCCTGCCATATTCAAAAAAACATCTTTGCTGCTAAGCCTGAAACCGGCTCTTTTTTCAAGAACGGCCAGGAGCATGTTGAGCCGGCGAACGTCAAATCCGGTTGCCGATCGCTGTGGGGTGGCATATACGGCTGAACTGACCAGGGCCTGAACCTCAATCAGCAGGGGACGCATGCCCTCCATGAAGACCGAAATGGCGTTGCCGCTGAGCTGGGTGTCGCGGAAGGCGAGAAGCAGCTCTGAGGGATTGGCGACCTCGCGGAGGCCGTCGCTGCCCATCTCAAAGATCCCCAGTTCATCGGTTGAACCGAAGCGGTTTTTGAGTGAGCGAAGCACGCGGTACTGATGATGCCGGTCGCCTTCGAACTGCAGCACGGTGTCGACCATGTGTTCGAGCACTTTGGGTCCGGCCAGGTGACCCTCCTTGTTGATATGTCCGATCAGGATCACCGGAAGGTGGGTCTCTTTTCCATGTTTCATGATTTCGGCGGCGCATTCGCGAATCTGGGTGACGGTGCCTGCCGAGCTGTCGATGCGGTCTGAAACAATGGTTTGTATTGAATCAACCACCAGCAGGTCTGGCCGTAGGGTTTCGGTCTGCCTGAGTAGGTTGTCAAGTTCTGTTTCACAAAGAATAAAAAAGCCTTCGTGATCATGGCCAATGCGGGATGAGCGCAGTTTCAGCTGTTCGGCGCTCTCTTCGCCCGAAACGTACAGAATTTTCTTTCCGGTAAGTCCGAGTGCAAGCTGAAGCACCAGCGTTGACTTGCCAATTCCGGGTTCACCGCCGATGAGCACCATCGACCCGGGTACCAGTCCTCCGCCGATCACCCGGTCGAATTCACCGATGCCGGTTGTTATGCGGCTGACGGCATGCTGGTCGATGTCGGGAAGTCTTCGTGGGGTTTGCTGGGTTACGGTTTTTGCCCTTGCGGCTCCGGCACTGCGCTTTTCAACCACCTCCTCCTGGTAGGTGTTCCATTCACCGCAAGCAGGACAGCGCCCGATCCATTTTGAGGCCTGGGTACCGCAATTCTGACAAATGTAAACCGATTTGGGCACGTTGGTATGGCAATAGTAGGGCTATACAAGCCGGTTGGTGTGAGTATCCGGAAAAACCAGGGAAGGTTTGTGTTTTTTCGCCTCCTCAAAATCCATCATGGCGTAGGAGATGATGATCACCACATCGCCGACCTGGGCCTTGCGGGCGGCAGGACCGTTCAGACAGATCTGTCCCGTTCCGCGGTCTCCCCGTATCACGTAGGTTTCAAGCCGCTCTCCGTTGTTGAGGTTTACGATCTGAACCTTTTCGTTTTCAATAAGATTAGCGGCCTCCATGAGATCTTCGTCGATAGATATACTCCCGACGTACTGAAGGTTGGCCTCGGTGATGGTGACCTTGTGAATCTTTGATTTGCAGACTTCTATAAACATAGCTTTCTCTGAATCCGGGGCAAAGTTAGTGAAACTGTTAGACAGTAAAACAGTTAAAGGGTTAAATGGTTAAAGGGTCATCATAGGAGAAGATTACAGGGGGAGGTTGTCGATCAGCCTTACCTCCCCGGCGTAGGCAGCTATGAAGCAGCGGATTTGATCGCTGTCGCCCCATTTTTCTATAGGTGCAAGCGATTTTTCATCGGCCAGAAGGGCATATTCAGTGCTGAAGCCCGGGGTGTTGTTGATCATCCGGGTAATATCCCTGAGGATTTCTTGCGGCGGTCGTTTCCCGGCCTCTGTGGCTGCTTGCTGCAGGGCCTTGTAAATGACTCCGGCCGATGGCCTCAGTGCAGCCGGTATCCTGACGTTCCGGGAGCTCATCGCCAGTCCGTCGGCTTCCCGGATGGTTTCACATGCCACCACCTCAACCGGGTGACGCTCCCCGGCAACGAGCCGGCGTATGATCGCCAGCTGCTGGAAATCCTTCTCCCCGAAATAACTCCGGCATTGACCAACAATGCTGAAAAGAAGATCGACCACGATGGCCACCCCGTTGAAATGACCGGGCCTGAATTGTCCCTCCATCACGGATTCCATTTCGCCAAAAGCAAAGGTTCTGTCATCGGCTTCGGGATACATCTCCTCCACACAGGGCGCAAAGACCAGATCATTCTCATTGAGCAAGGGCCTTAAAAGATCAAGATCCCGCTCAAGGTTGCGCGGGTACTTTTCCAGATCTGCCGGATTGTTGAACTGAATCGGATTGACGAAAATGCTGATGACAGCAAGGTCGTTCTCTTTTTTGGCCCTTTTTACCAATGACAGGTGACCCTCGTGCAGTGCACCCATGGTTGGCACAAAGCCCACCGAATGACCCATTTGACGCCTGGTATTCAGGGCCTCTGCAACGGCTGATTTCAGCGAAAGAACTTTCATCCGTTTGAGTTTTCGGGGGCCAAAGGTATAAGATATCCTGTTGATAACCCCGGAGCCCTGTTAATAAGTTGAGAATTAACCCAGAATTTCGTATTTTTGCATCACATTAGGAAATGCCCCCAAAGGATGAAAAAGAAAAGAGTCCTTTATATTTCTCAGGAAATCACCCCCTACTTGCCGGAATCTGAAATGTCTTTGATCGGACGGTTCCTGCCACAGGGTATACAGGAGCGGGGACGGGAGATCAGGACTTTCATGCCCAGGTTCGGTAGCATCAATGAGCGGCGGCATCAACTGCACGAGGTGATCCGTCTTTCAGGTATGAACCTGATAATTAACGATGCAGATCATCCCCTGATCATCAAGGTGGCATCCATTCAATCAGCCAGGATGCAAATCTATTTCATCGACAACGATGATTTCTTTCAACGGAAATCGGTGTTCGGAGATGAAAAGCAGCCTCAGTTTGACGACAACGATGAAAGGGCCATTTTCTTTGCCAGGGGGGTGCTTGAAACGGTGAAAAAGCTGCGTTGGGCGCCTGATCTTATTCATTGTCACGGTTGGTTCACATCTGTCATTCCGCTTTACATGAAGCGGGTGTTCTACGATGATCCCCTTTTCAACCGGGCCAAGGTGGTTTTTTCCCTCTATAACGACGTTTTCGAAACTTCACTCAACCATCGCATACAGGAAAAAATTCTGCTGCCGGGTATCAAACCCGATGATGTATCCGTTTTAGCAGAACCAGATCATTTTCATCTGATGCAGTTGGCCATTAACCATTCGGATGCCCTGATCATGGGCAGCAATGAGGTGCCTTCGCAGGTAGCCGAATTTGCCCGTGCAACGGGTAAACCCCTGCTCGAATTCCAGAATGGGGATGCCTATGTTGAGGCCTACTCACAGTTTTACAAGGATCATCTGGGTGTATAGCGAATTTTTTAAGCATAAAGGTCATTTTATGAGGAATAAGGGTGCTTTGGCACGCCACGCCGCCGGCGTTTTGGTTGCCGCAATCATTTTACTGGGAGCCTGCAACAACAATGAGGAGGTTGGCCTCGAAATCACCCCTCCGGGTGAGCGTTTCAAATACGTCGTCGACCATTCTGCAGCAGTGAGCACCACCACTTTCAGACAGGATTCATTGACCGCAGAGAGGCGAACCAGTGTTTTGCTGGGTTACATGAATGATCCGGTATTCGGACTTTCGACGGCATCCTTCATGACGCAGTTGCGTCTGTCAACCAACGATGTAAACTTCGGCGACGACATTGTGCTGGATTCGGTCAGACTCCTGATTAAGTACAAGAGTGCATATGGCGACACCACCTCCCTGCAGAAGATACGCATCTATGAATTACAGGAGAGTATATTCTACGATTCAACCTATTATTCGAACCTGGATACTGACTTTTATATCAAAGACGGGAATCCGGTTGCTGAATTTGAGTTTTATCCGACCCCGGGTGCCGATTCGCTGCTTATACCCATTCATGAGGATATCGCCTACAAAATCCTGCGTGCCGATACGGTGCACCTGGCCGACAACCCGGCTTTCCTGAACTATTTCAAGGGCCTTTACCTGACCGCTGAACCCACCGATGGTACCGGGTCAATTACCTATTTTGATCTCTCGGGAGGAAAATCAAGGATGATCCTTTACTACCAGAACAGCGCTGCTGATTCATTGTCTTATGAATTGGTGGTAAACAACAACTGCACCTGGGTGAACCTCTTTGACCATGATTACGCCGGATCACCCATCCAGGAACTGGTCAATGATTCAGCCGGAAATTACGAGCGTTTTTATCTTCAGGCGATGTCAGGCCTAAGGGGGCACCTCCGGATCCAGTTCGGGGATTCGCTGCTGCAGGCTGCCGAAAAGGGAGTGTCAGTCAATAAGGCCGAACTGGTGATTCCTGTTGATCCGGATGTCGAAATCTCTAACTTTACAAGACCGGTTGCCCTGAGGCTGTTCGGTGCCAATGACGATGGGACCAATGCCTTCATCGATGATATTTTCCTGGGGGATGATTACTATGGAGGTTACTATAACGTGACCCGCAAAGCCTACGTGTTCAACATCGCGCGACATGTGCAGAACCTTCTGCATCCATTGCAGGACAGCCGTGTTGACAACAAGGGCCTCTTTTTGACCATCAACGATGACCGCATCAGCGCTGGCCGGGTAATTTTGCAGAATGGCCCTGGAAACCAGGGTGTCCAGCTTGCAATTACCTATACAATAATCAGGTAGACTAAAACAAATAGGACAAGCTGGTCCTTTGTTTGATAATAATTCGCATATATTTGGGAACCATTTTCAAGTGAATCACCATTTATGTGCGGAATTGTCGGCTACATTGGCGGAAGGGATGCCTATCCCATTCTCCTGAACGGACTGAAACGTCTTGAATACCGCGGATATGACTCTGCGGGCATTGCCCTGATCCATGAGGGCTTCAAAGTTCAAAAGTGCAAGGGCAAGGTGTCGGATCTCGAATCGATGGGAACCCATGATGCGAGGATCGGTCATATCGGTATCGGGCACACCCGCTGGGCGACCCACGGAGAACCCAACGAAGTGAATGCCCACCCCCAAACCTCTTTCAGGGGACATTTTGTGCTGGTACACAATGGCATCATTGAGAATTATGCTCCCATCAAGAAACACCTGCTCTCCAGAGGGGTTAGCTTCAGCAGTGAGACCGATACGGAGGTGCTGGTCAACCTGATTGAACATCTTTATCTTGAGGGGGATCTGAACGCCGAACTGGCCATCCTCATGGCCCTGAACAAGGTTGAGGGGGCCTATGGCATTGTGGTGGCCTGCAAGGAAGAACCCGACCGGCTCTTTGCCGCCCGAAAGGGAAGTCCACTGGTGGTAGGAGTCGGACAGGGAGAGTATTTTCTCGCCTCCGATGCCACCCCCCTTGTTGAACACACCCAGAATGTAATCTATCTGAATGATGAGGATTTTGCCATCATCAGCACCGACCAGCTGATCCTGAAATCCCTTCGCTCTTCAATCATCCAGCCCGAAGTGACGGAGATTGATCTCTCGATCGGGGAGATGGATAAGGAGGGCTACGACCATTTTATGCTCAAGGAAATCTTTGAGCAGCCTCGTGCGATCCAGGATACATTCAGAGGCAGGGTTCTGCCGGATCTCTCAGGCATTCAACTGGGCGGACTTCACCACATCCTGCCGAAGCTCTACCAGGCACGCAGGATCATCATCACCGCATGCGGAACCTCCTGGCATGCTGCCCTGGTGGGAGAGTATTTCTTTGAGGAGCTGGCCAGGGTGCAGGTAGAGGTGGAGTACAGCTCAGAGTTCCGTTACCGGAATCCCATCATCCATTCAGACGATATTGTATTGGCAATCAGCCAGAGCGGAGAGACGGCCGACACCCTCGCCGCTGTCAGGCTGGCCAGGGAACGGGGGGCAACGGTGCTCGGAATCTGCAACGTGGTGGGTTCGTCGGTTTCAAGGGAAACCGATGCCGGGGTCTACACCCATGCCGGTCCTGAGATCGGTGTCGCCAGTACCAAGGCCTTCACCGCCCAGGTCACCGTTCTGATCATGATGGCCCTGCTGGTGGGAAGGAAAAATGGCCAGCTCGATCAGGAGAAATATGAACGGCTCATTCGGGAGCTGGTCGAAATTCCGGCCAAGCTGAAGTTGGCACTGATGAAGGATGATGAAATCAAAATCCTCGCCGAAAAAATCAGCCAGGCCAGCAACGCCATATACCTCGGACGCGGGGTTTTCTTTCCGGTGGCACTCGAAGGTGCACTTAAGTTAAAGGAAATCAGCTACATACATGCCGAGGGCTATCCCGCTGCCGAGATGAAGCACGGTCCCATCGCACTCATCGATGAGAACATGCCGGTGGTGGTGGTTGCGGTAAAGGATCACACCCTCGAAAAGGTGATCAGCAACATCCAGGAGATCAAGGCCCGGAAAGGCAAGGTGATCGCAATCGTAACCGAGGGGGATGAGGAGATATCAAAGCTGGCTGATTATGTGATCGCGGTGCCAGAATCCTTTCCTGAGTTTTCGGTGCTTTTGGCGGTGATTCCGCTGCAACTGCTCGCGTACCACATTGCCGTTTTGCGCGGCTGCGATGTAGATCAGCCGCGGAACCTTGCAAAGTCGGTTACCGTCGAGTAATCAGCCGGTGACCATATTCAGTAAGAAACCGGTCAGCGCCGGTGGTATTGGCCCTCGTAGTACTCCTGATATTTTCCGCTGGTAATCCGGTTCATCCATTCTGCATTGTCGAGGTACCAGTCGACCGTCAGTTCCAATCCTTCGGCAAACTGCAGGCTGGGCTCCCAGCCGAGCTCCTCCTTGATCCTGCCTGCATCTATGGCATAGCGCAGGTCATGGCCGGCCCGATCCTTCACATAGGTGATCAGCGAGGCAGAGGTGCCTTCGGTCCGCTTGAGCTTGCGATCCATGATCCCGCAAAGGATGTGTATAAGGTCTATGTTCTTCCATTCATTGTGACCCCCGATGTTATAGGTCTGCCCAATCTCCCCCTGGTGAAATACCACATCAATGGCCCTGGCGTGGTCGACCACATAGAGCCAGTCGCGGATGTTTTCGCCCTTTCCGTAAACCGGGATGGGTTTCATATGCAGGATATTGTTGATGGCCAGCGGTATCAGCTTTTCGGGAAACTGGTTGGGACCGTAGTTGTTTGAGCAGTTGGTTATAACCACGGGGAGATGGTAGGTGTGCCAATATGCCCGCACCAGATGGTCAGAGCTGGCCTTGGATGCGGAGTATGGACTTCTGGGGTCATAGGGGGTTGTTTCAACGAAGAAACCTTCGTCACCCAGTGATCCGTAAACCTCATCTGTGGAGATGTGGTAAAATCGTTTGTCGTCGAAAGTCTCTTTCCATATTCTGCGGGCGGCGTTGAGGAGGTTGACGGTTCCGACGATGTTGGAGGTGATGAAGGCCATGGGATCTACGATTGACCTGTCGACGTGGCTCTCGGCAGCCAGGTGGAGGATGCCGTCGAAGCGGTATTGGTCGAAGATTTGGTCGACCAGAACATGATCGCGGATGTCGCCTTTTACGAAGGTGTAATTTGGGGCCTTTTCGATGTCGGTGATGTTCTCGAGGTTACCGGCATAGGTAAGGGCATCAAGGTTGACGATGTGGTAGTCGGGATATTTATTAACGAAGAGTCTGACTACGTGTGATCCGATGAATCCGGCTCCTCCGGTGATAAGCAGGCATTTTTTCATGATGTTGGGGTTTAGGTAAGGTTCAGTCGAGTCCTCTCAATTTTTTCTCCCAGTTCCAGGCCGAAAGGAGGGTGTCGCCCAGGGGGGTTGTGGCTTTCCAGCCCAGCACTTCATTGGCACGCGAGGTGTCGGCCCAGACCTGAACAACATCGCCGGGGCGGCGTCCTACGATCCGGTATTTGACCTTAACCCCGGTCACCTCTTCAAAGGTGCGAACCACCTCAAGCACTGAGCTGCCGGTGCCGGTTCCGAGGTTGAAGAATTCAAAGGGTTTGCTGTTCAGGGCGTCGAGCAACCTTCCGATGGATACCACATGGGCCCTGGCCAGATCGACCACGTTGATGTAGTCGCGGATGGCTGAGCCATCGGGCGTGGGATAGTCATTGCCGAAGATGCTGAGTTCCTGGCGGACGCCGGCGGCGGTCTGTGTTACAAAGGGCACCAGGTTATTGGGAATTCCCCTTGGAAGTTCACCGATCATCGCTGAAGGATGCGCTCCGATGGGGTTGAAATAGCGCAGGGCGATGGTTCTGAGTCTGGGATAGGCGGCTATGGCGTCGCGTATGATCTCTTCGGAGATCTGTTTGGTGTTGCCATAAGGACTTTCGGCTGGTTTCACCGGAGCGTTCTCAGTCACCGGAAGCTGATCGGGCTGGCCGTAAACGGTGCAGCTCGATGAGAAAACCAGGTGTGGCACCCCGTACCGGTTCATTCCGTCAAGCAGGTTGATCAGCGACTCGAGGTTGTTGTGGTAATAGCTCAGCGGATTTTCAACCGATTCGCCCACAGCCTTGAAGGCGGCGAAGTGTATAATGGCCTCAAGCCTTGGGTATTTCTGGAAGAAGTCATCCACCTTAACGGCGTTGCACAGGTCGAATTGCTCGAAGAGGGGCCTCACGCCGGTGATGGCCTCAATGCCGTCAAGAACCTCAAGGCTTGAATTTGCGAGGTTGTCGACGATGACCACCTCATAGCCGTTTTCAATCAGTTCGACGGCGGTGTGCGAACCAATGTAGCCGGTTCCGCCGCTTACAAGAATTAGTTTTTTCATGGTTGGATTTGGGTGACGATTCCGTCGCTTAGTTTGTACTTTTCATTGCTTTCGCTGCAGATGGCGAATCCCTCCTCATCGAAGCGGAGTCGCTGTCCGTAGCGGCTCATCCAGCCCACCTGCCTTGCCGGATTTCCTACCACCAGCGCATATGCCGGCACATCCCGGATCACCACCGCCCCGGCCCCGATGAAGCAGTATTCGCCGAGGGTTATGCCGCATACGATGGTGGCGTTGGCCCCGATCGAAGCGCCCCGTCTGACCAGGGTGGTTTCATAGTTTCCCCTCCGGTTTACCGCGCTGCGGGGGTTCACCACGTTGGTGAAAACCATGGAGGGACCGAGAAAGACCTCGTCTTCACAAATGACCCCGGTGTATATTGAAACGTTGTTCTGAACCTTGACCTGTCTTCCCAGCACAACCCGGGGCGAAACCACCACGTTCTGTCCGATGTTGCACTCTTCACCGATGACGCAATCCTGCATGATGTGCGAGAAGTGCCATATCTTGGTTCCATCTCCTATTGAGCAGGGCTCATCGATGATGGCTGAGGGGTGGGCGTAGTAATTCACCATATTCAGAGAAAGGTTTACGATTTAGGTTTACAGATTTAGGTTTACGGATTTAGGTCAATGTCTTTTTGAGGGAGGAGGCGATGTGTTCAATCTGATCGGGTGTCATTTCGGTATGGACCGGCAGGGAGAGTACCTGCCTGCAGAGTCTTTCGGTTACCGGAAAATCCCCCTCGCGGTAGCCCGCAGAGGCGAAGGCTCTTTGCAGGCTGAGCGGAACAGGATAGTAAATCATGGCGGGTATTCCGGCCTCCTTCAATTGCTGCTGCACCTTGTCGCGGTCATATTCTTCAAGCACCAGGGTGTATTGGTGGTAAACATGGCTGCAGCCTCTGCCGGTAGCAGGAACGCGTAGGCCGGGGGTTTTTTCAAGCAGTTGGTCGTAATGCCGGGCGACCGCCTGCCTGGCTTCGATGAAGCTGTTCAGGTGCCGGAGGTTGACCCGCAGAATGGCGGCCTGCAAGGTGTCGAGTCTTGAATTGACCCCGATGATCTCATGATGGTACTTGACCTTCGCACCGTGGTTCACGATCATGGCGAGCTTTTCTGCCAGCTTTGCATCGCGGGTCATGATGGCACCCCCGTCGCCGTAGCAGGCCAGGGGTTTGGTCGGGAAAAAGGAGGTGGTCGACAGGTGGCCGATGTCTCCGGCCATGCGGTTGCTTCCGTCTGAATGCCTGTAAGTTGCACCCAGCGACTGGGCATTGTCTTCGAGAATCACCAGGTTGTTCTCCCGTGCAATCGCGAGGATCGGGTCCATGTCGGCCGGCTGACCAAAAAGATGTACCGGGATGATGGCCCTCGTTCGCGGGGTGATGAGCGATCTGATCTGAGAAGCATCTATGTTGAAGGTCGTTGGATCCACATCGGCGAGCACCGGCTTGAGGCGGAGCAAAACCAGCACCTCCACGGTGCTGATGAAGGTGAAATTGGTGGTGATCACCTCGTCGCCCGGCTCAAGGTCAAGAGCCATAAGGGCCACCTGCAGGGCATCGGTACCATTGGCACACGGAATCACCCGGGTGCCCCCCATCCAATCAGACAATTCACGACTGAAAAGTGGCACCTCTTTTCCGTTGATGAATTCGCCTGACTCAAGCACGGCTGCCACCGCAGCGTTGATCTCGGGCCGAAGCCTGTGATATTGGGCCTGTATATCGGCCATCCGTAAGGTATTCATGATGATCTGAATGGATGCTCTCAAAAATAGGTAAAAACATGATTCTTTGACGAAGGAGAACGGGTCGCTCCTGTTATTTGTTTCCATTATTAGGAAGAATGTGGATTTCTATATATTTTTGTTGATATATGGATGTTGGTGCTGTCATAAAGGAGATGCTTTTTTCCGAGGATTGTGTGATCATTCCCGGATTCGGAGGCTTTGTGTCGAACTACCAGCCAGCCAGGATCCAGCGTGAGACCAGCACCTTTCTGCCCCCCACCAAGGAGGTAGGATTCAATCCAGAGCTGATTCACAACGACGGAATGCTGGTTCATTATGTCATGATGGATGGCGGGTTTACCTACGATGAGGCACGCAACCAGATTGACCGCTATGTGCAGGATCTGTTCCTTAGATTGAAAAGTGGTGAAAGGGTGTTTCTCGAGGGTATCGGCAGTTTTGCCGTGGATCTTGAAGATCAGATCCGTTTTATCTCAGATCCGGGAGTTAATTTTCTGGTGGATGCTTTTGGTTTGGCACCCTTTCATTTCAGAGAGTTACCATCTGCATCCGATGATCTTTTCAGCCGGAGTCCTCTTTTCAGGCCGGCACAACCCTCTGCCCGCAAGTTGCTTCCCGGATCTCCGGTTCCGGTGAAGAACACCATGAAGCAGGCGACCCGGATTGCCATAGCGGTGCCCCTGCTGCTGGCCTTCTCGCTGTTGCCCTTTAATGCAAGGGTTACCCAGCTTCTGAACCGTCACCCGGCCTCGCTGATGCCGACGCCCTCCTTGTACCACCTCAATTATCCCGTTAAGGATAGCTCCGTTGAGAGGAGGGAGATTCTCTTTCCGATACAGGACACGGTTCGGCCATCCGATCAGGCAGCGACAGATACGCTGGCTGAAACACAAAAAAAAACTTCTGACCCCGGGCCTGTACCCGTAACAATAGCAGAGCCTGAGTCCGGGCGTTTTCCCATTATTGCCGGTAGTTTCAAGGCGCGTGCCAACGCCGAATCCCTGGCAGGACAGTTATCCCAAAAGGGTTTTGAGGGTAGGGTCTTTACCGCAGCCAACGGTTTTTTCAGGGTCAGCATACAGTCGTTTGCCACCCTGCCCGAGGCCGATGCCGCGCTTCCACGCCTGCGTCAGCGCGAGCCCGCGATGCAGCTTTGGGTGCTCAGAGAGGCTATTTAACCACCGAACCGTTGGGGACCTCTTCGTCGGGAGTTACAAAAACCAGTTGATTATCAGGACTTTCAGCCAGAAGAATCATGCCTTTTGATTCAATGCCTTTGATTTTTCTGGGCTCCAGGTTTGCCAGCAGGGTGACCTTTTTGCCAATCAGGGTGGCAGGATCGAAGTGGCCGGCTATGCCCGACACAACAGTACGCTGATCGATCCCGGTATCCAGTTTCAGTTTGATAAGCTTATCGGTTTTGGGCACCGCTTCGGCTTCAAGAATGGTGGCGATCCGGATGTCCATTTTCGAAAAATCATCATACGAAACCGGACCCCTGGCCGGTGGGAGGCCTGCTGCCTTAGCCTCATTGGCCCTTTTGGTGGCCATCAGTTTGTTGACCTGAAACTCCACCTGCTCGTCCTCGATTTTCTCAAACAGCAGTCTGGCCTCTTCAAGTTGGTGTCCCGGTGCGATCAGTTCGCCCGATCCGATCTTATCCCATGAATGGGCATCCAGGTTGATCATCCCGGCAAGCTGCTTCATGGTGTAGGGAATGAAGGGCTCAAGGAGCAGGGCCAGGTTGGCGGTGATCTGCAGGCTCACATAGAGGATTGTTCTGACGCGGCTCTCATCTTCGCGGATCAGTTTCCAGGGCTCTGTCTCTGCCAGGTATTTGTTGCCGAGTCTTGCGAGGCCCATGGCCTCTGAGAGTGATTCACGGATGCGGAATGCCTCCATGCTTTTTTCAACCCGCTGGCGGATGTTTGGGATTTCGGCCATGGTTTCACGATCGTAATCGTTTAGAGGGGCCGGTTCAGGACAGGTTCCTCCAAAAAATTTATGGGTAAGAACCAGGCTTCGGTTCACAAAATTGCCCAGCACTGCTACCAGTTCGTTGTTGTTGCGGGTCTGAAAATCCTTCCAGGTGAAATCGTTGTCCTTGGCTTCAGGGGCATTGGCGGTCAGCACATAACGCAGAACATCCTGTTTGCCGGGGAACTCCAGCAGGTATTCGTGCAGCCATACGGCCCAGTTGCGGCTGGTTGAGATTTTGTCGTTTTCGAGATTCAGAAATTCATTGGCCGGCACGTTGTCGGGCAGGATATACTCCCCGTGTGCCTTCAGCATGGCCGGGAACATGACACAATGAAATACGATGTTATCTTTTCCGATGAAATGTATCAACCGGGTATCGGCTGATTTCCAGTATTTCTCCCAATCCGGAGTGAGTTCGCGGGTTGCCGAGATGTAGCCGATGGGGGCATCGAACCATACATAGAGTACCTTTCCGTCTGCTCCCTCAACCGGGACCGGAACTCCCCAGTCGAGATCCCGGCTCACAGCCCTGGGCTGCAGTCCCTGATCTATCCATGACTTACATTGTCCGTAAACGTTGGCTCTCCATTCCTTATGATCTTCAAGGATCCACTCTTTAAGCCAGGCTTCGTACTGGTCAAGGGGCAGATACCAGTGCCTGGTCTCGCGTTTCACCGGGGCTTTCCCGCTGAGGGTTGAGAGCGGGTTGATCAGATCAAGCGGACTCAGGGAGCTTCCGCATTTCTCGCACTGGTCGCCGTAAGCACGGTCGTTGCCACAATGGGGACAGGTACCAGAGATGTAGCGGTCGGCCAGAAATTGCTGGTGTTCCTCGTCGAAAAACTGCTCGGTGGTTTTTTCAATGAAGTTGCCCTGGTCGTATAATTTCCTGAAAAAAGCGCTGGCGGTCTCATAGTGCAGTGGTGCACTGGTACGGTGGTAAATGTCGAAAGTGATGCCAAACGACGCAAAGGCCTCCTGGTTGATGGCGTGGTAGCGGTCGACCACATCCTGAGGAGTAATGTTTTCCATTCTGGCTTTCAGGGTGATGGGCACTCCGTGTTCATCTGATCCACAAATAAAGAGCACATCTTTTCCAATCAGGCGCAGGTATCGCGTATATATATCAGCAGGAACGTATACGCCGGCCAGATGTCCGATGTGAACGGGTCCGTTTGCGTAGGGAAGGGCGGCAGTGATGAGGTAACGCTTGAATGATTTCATAAAAATGATGGGTATGTCAACGACCGACAAAAGTAACAAAATGGCCAATACGCGGCAAAAGGGCAAAAATGGTGAGGATCAGGCTGCAGAATGGCTTGAGCGGCTCGGGTACCGGATTCTTGAGCGGAACTGGTATTGCAGGCGCAAAGAGATCGACCTGATTGCCATGGAGGGAGAGGAGCTTGTGGTGGTGGAGGTAAAGCTGCGAAGGGCTCCGATGCTTGAGCGGCCTGAACAGGCCATCAACCGAGAGAAGCAGCGGTCGCTGGTTTTTGCGGCCAACTCTTATGTTCGCATGAAACACATCAGAGCCGAAGTCAGGTTTGATGTGATTTTTGTGATCGGGTATCCCGACCGGGATGAAATCCTTCACATCAGGCGTGCCTTTTACCCCTCCTGGTAGCTGGTCGACATATTTTCGATGACTTTTCGGAGCTCCTCGGCCCTGAAGGGTTTTGAAATGTAGTCATCCATACCCGCCTCAAGGCATGCCTCCCGGTCTCCTTTCATCGCATTGGCTGTCATGGCGATGATCCTTACCCTATGGTGTATGCCCTGCTCACCTTCAAGCTTTCGGATTTGCCTGGTGGCCTCCAGCCCGTCCATCACCGGCATCATGATATCCATGAAAATCAATTCGTAAGGATGTTCTGAAAACCGGTTGAGAGCCTCCTGTCCGTTTTCAGCAAGGTCAACCTGGAGTCCCATCTTTTCAAGGTGGAGCAAAGCAATACGCTGGTTGATTTTATTGTCCTCGACCAGCAGTGCCCGTTTTTTCGAAGGCTGTTCCACCTCAAATTCAAAGGCTATCGGTTCCTGTGTGGTCTTTGGTTGGGCCTGCATCACAAAAGGAAGCACCAGTTCAGGCTTCACCTCCAGGGCATTGACGATGACCCGCTTAAGTTCAGAGATCTTAACAGGTTTGTTGAGGTACCCGGCGAAACCAGACCTTTTGATGTCGGATGAAGGAATGATGTCGGCAATGGAGGAGAGGAGAATCAATCGATTTTCGAAGGTTGCGGGATTCTCTTTGATCTTCCTGGCAAATTCCAGTCCGTCCATCTCAGGCATCTGGCAGTCAACCAGCACCACATCAAACCGGTTCTCGGTGCCGCTGACATTTCTTAACAGCTTCACCGCCAGCAGCGGATCCAGGAATTCCTCCGAGCGACATTGCCAGTATTCAAGATATTTCCTGAAAACCTGCAGGTTGGTTTCATTGTCATCCACCACCAGGATTTTCTTACCTGCGAGGATCGAAACATCCTGATCAAGTTCGCTGCCCCCGGGATCATCTTCATCGAAGAAGGCGGTGAACCAGAATGTTGAACCTTTTCCCGGATGACTTTCAACATCGATGGTGCCATGCATCATCTCCACCAGCCTCTTGCAGATGATCAGTCCCAGTCCTGTTCCCCCGAACTTACGGGTGATTGAGGCATCCACCTGCGAAAACGACTTGAACAGCTTGCTTTTTTGTTCGGCAGAGATACCGATTCCGGTATCGCTGATTTTGAAGACCAGGCGGTATTTGCCACCGGTATGTTCAATGAGGTTACACGATATCAGAATCTCTCCCTTTTCGGTGAATTTAATCGCATTGTTGGTGAGATTCAGGAGAACCTGTTTGAGCCTGAGGGGATCCCCCTTGACCGATCTCGGAATTTCGGGGTCGATGTCGGTGACCAGGTTCAGGTTTTTCTTAACCGCTTTGAAGGCCATGTTGTCGGCAACCTCTTCGATTACCCTGATCAGGTCAAAAGAGACCGTTTCCAATTCAAGTTTGTCGGCCTCAATCTTTGAGAAGTCAAGAATGTCGTTGATGATGGCCAGCAGCGTGTTGGCTGAGTTCTCGATGATGTTGAGGTATTCACGCTGATCTTCGTTGACTTCACTTTTCAGGAGGATCTCGCTCATTCCGATGATTCCGTTCATGGGGGTCCGGATCTCATGCGACATATTGGCCAGGAAGTTGCTTTTGGCTATGTTGGCCGCTTCAGCCATCTCCTTAGCGTGCAGGATGTCGAGGGTTCTTT
>CAYGOU010000027.1:15902-16930 GCA_964351455.1 uncultured Porphyromonadaceae bacterium | reverse complement strand
CCTTTCACATCATGGATATGGTTCAGATCCTGGCCGGACATGAGACATTGCTTCTGAAGGACACCATTAAGCAACTGGCACTGATCAAAAGAGGCACCAGGGTCTAATACCCCGTCATCCAGGATCCGGTTTCAATCTGCCAATCGTTACCAAAATAACCCAGCTCAATCAGGGCATCCTGCCCCTCCATCAACATCTTGTGCGAAAAAAGCATAAGGTCGGGATAACCGCTGCCCGAAATAAAATAACGGTTTTGAACATTGGATTTCACCCCTCGCACCCCGGTACCCGCAATCACCCCCACACTGAGACTTGAATTGTCAGGATGGGGATAAATAAAGCAGATTGAGAGATCATCCCCTGAGAAACGTCGTTTGCCTATGTCGACGTGGGTTCTGGTCACTGAAACCGGACAATTTGCCAATAACTTATTGAACCACAAATTTGTATCGGAATTTCCAAATAGAATGACATTTGAAGCGGGATACCGTTGGGGGTGATATTCTGAATCGGGAATGACCTCAACCGATCCATTGGCCCTGTACCAGAAGGTTTCAGCATCAAACCTGGCTTTATCGTAGTTTAGCTGGTCCTCAAGCGCAGAACCAGCGGTACCGTAAACAAATACAAAGCGGTTGCGGAAGGCATCCTTAAATCCTCCGTAGCGATGCGGATTCTTTTGAAAGGGTTCAGGCTGGAAATCAACCCAAAGGCCGTTTTGCAATAGGTATGCTGTTGTTTTTCGGACTCCTGGCAAAATGGTTAGTTTGGTCGAATCGATGAGCAATTCCCATGTTTCTGCTTCCGGCAGATGACCCGGGTCAACAGAGAGGCTGAGGATGTTAGTGGTGCCTATTTTGATTTGCTTGTTTTTGACATCCTGTTCAAGGTTAAAGGTGGAGACCGTCCAAAGCTCCTTTTGCTGCAGTATTTCAACAAAACCTGATTTCGAGGAAATGCCGGGAGAATGGGTGGCAAAATCCATTTTTTTGATTTCTGCAGGTGTGTGACGGCGGTGATCTTCAAAG
>CAYGOU010000027.1:0-15892 GCA_964351455.1 uncultured Porphyromonadaceae bacterium | reverse complement strand
ACCTGAAGAGAGGAGGCCAGTCTACACATTCGTTTCCCCACCAATGACCGGCTCCTGGTCTTTCATAATAGGCAAAATCTGTGTGAAAAGCACCCAGTGTATCCCGCATGATTCGGGGTTGCTGAACCGGCACGTTGTCATCCTGGTCACCGTGCAAAACATACACCCCGAATTGCCGGAGGTTTGATGCCAGACTAAGGGTATTGCTCGGTCCTGTCGCCCTTGAAAAAAGATCACCTGAAGGATGGCTCCCTTCCCTGAGATTGCGTGTACCGTAGGACCAGAAGCTGACCCAGCCGGCGCTTGGAGCGATTGCCGCCCACGTTCCCGGATAGGTAACCCCAAGATGCCAGGTTCCATGTCCGCCCATCGAATGACCGGTTAGAAATACTCGGGTTGGGTCGGGATTAAACTGCTTATTGGCGAGTGCCAGCACCTCCATCGCATCCAGCCTGCCCCAGTCTTCCCAGTCAAAGCCATAGGGCCTTCGGTTGGTTGGAGCCACCAGGGTACCCCAGCTTTTTGACCCGTATGCATTGGCCTGACCAATTGCCTCAACTGAAGCTCCATGGAGGGATAAAAACAAAGCCTGATTCACGCCTGAAGGTTCCAGAGATGGGACGACACCGTAATACTGAACGCTTCCATCCAATTGTGAAATGAAGGTCACCTTGTGCGTCTCCAGCCCCCTCTTAACCGGAATATTCAGGAGAATCCCGGCAGGATTACCCCGGATCACCCCTTTCTCATCCTTGAGGTACAAGCGTCCAGTAACAGACTTCTCTGATTCATCCAATTTGGGCAGCGGTACCCTAAAAGCAATCTTTCGCCCGGTCAGGGGTGAAATATAGGGAACAGGCTCCTCGTGACTGGATCCATCCTGAAAAACCAGCAACACCATCCAGTTTTTCAGGGAGCCCCTGGTGGCATTGATTAACCTCACACCACCCCAATAAAACGGACCCTTTTCCGGCAGGATATCCGGAACAAGCATATCACGTTCTGAAAGATAAACGGCATGATCCGGTACTCTCAGGGAGGCACTCACACGACCCCTGGCAACATGAAACAGCAATTGATTTGAACCTCTTTTCAATTCCACCGGATGCTCTATCCATCCATAACCGTAAACATCTCCACCCCGGGGGGACCCATTTACATAAACCTCCTGGTGTCCATTGGCTTCAAGAATCATGACCTGGTTTTGCCTTGATGCAACATCAGCCAAAAGATATCCGCCTCTGAGATGACGATGCTGCATCCACCCCTGAAGATCCGCCACTACCTTGGTCCAGGTCAGACTCTTTTCGCCGCTCGCAAGAAAGGATGAGTCATTTTCAGGATCAGGGATATAGCCTTCAATGATCCGGTAAAGCAATTCATCTGTAAAAACAGCATCCCGGCCATATTGCCCGGCCAATTCAAGAACCCGGCCATGCTCAATCTTAACGCCTGTCTCCTGGCTGTTTGCGAAAACTGCCGGCAGGATCATTCCCAAAGCCAGCAGGATGGTTTTTATGCTCTTCATAGGAAAGGATTATTCAATGATTAGTTCATCAGCAAATATCCAGGCTTTGCCACCGGCACCATGATGCCAATCGGGACAAATACCTTGATTTTTGGCCGTGACCCTGATGTAGCGGGCCTGCTGGTAGGATTCGGATACAAAGGGAACAATGTAGGTTCCAACGGCCGACTGGCTCAGGTCAGAAGTAACTACCCCAAAACTGGTCCAGTTCTCCTGATCTGCAGAGGTTTCAAAGGTTATAGAAAGGGGTAGAAAAATCCACAACTGCTGTTCCTGCAAACACGACAGGGTCAACCGGTGAATTGACCTCGAAGAACCTAGATCTACCAGGGCTACCAAATCATTCTCCTCAAATCCCTGCCAGGCTCCGGCATGGTAATTTCTTGCACCCCGAAGTCCGTCAAGCAGCGCCTGATCCCCGCCGGCTGCATAATGTGGTGCATAGGCAGTGATGGCAGTGATCCTGTAGTCGGTGTTATTCTTGAAGAAATCACCAGTATAAACGGGCGTGGTGTCTCTTCCATTGGTTGAAAAGAACCAGACTTTCTGCGTTTGATTAAATTTCAGAGGACCTGAATACAGACGGCTATCATTCATCGCCACGCTATTAACGGGAGCAATCTGATAATGAATCTGGTCACCCGGATCGATTGTACCAAGACTTACCTCTGTAAAATCCCTGAAAGTCACATCCCCCTGATCAATAAAGGGGGATATCAGGATTTGGTGGTCATCAATAGCGGTAATTGGTTCATTGCCCTCTCCTCGTCCCCAGTCCTCATTGGGTTCAGAACTCATATTGAATTCTAGCGTACCTCCGTTGATGATTTCGGCATGATCTATCCAGGATCGGTTCAGGGGTACCCCGTTTAGGAATGCTTCTCTGATATAACGGTTCTTCTGTGACTGCATGCCAGCATTGATGATAAAAGTTTTGCCATTCGGCAGGTTGATGATGGCCTGGTCGAAAAGGGGTGATCCGATGATGTAATGGGTCTGTCCGGGGCTTACCGGGTAAAAACCCAGCGCAGAGAACATGTACCATGCCGACATTTGTCCGCAATCCTCATTTCCGCATAGCCCATCTGGTTCATCACGGTATTGATCATCCAGAATCTGTCGCACCAATTGCTGGGTTTTCCAAGGCTGGCCAACAAAATTATACAGGTAGGCAATGTGATGGCTCGGTTCGTTACCATGGGCATACTGTCCTATCATTCCGGTGATATCGGCCTGCCTGATGCCGGTGAATTCTGAATCTTCAGCGAAAAGCTGATCCAGTTTTGCAGCCAGAGAATCCTTCCCGCCTAAAAGGTTCATTAAACCGCTGACATCATGGGGTACAAAGAATGAATATTGCCAGGCATTTGCTTCCGTATAGTTGAAATTCACCTCTTTCGGATCGAAAGGGGTATACCACTGAGCACCCATTTTGGCCCGCATGAAACCGGTGGAGGGATCAAAGACATTCTTGTAATGCTGAGCTCTCTTGATAAACCTGACATAATCAGAATCCTGTTGCAGGGCCAGTGCCATTTGGGCTATGCACCAGTCATCATAGGCATACTCAAGGGTTTTTGACACAGCCGCCGGCTCCTCATTAGCCGGAATATAACCGATAGATTTATAGTGTTTTAAACCAAGGTGATCCATCTGTGCACTGTTTTTCATGGCCTGAAAGGCCAGGTTGCCATCGAAATCACGGATGCCTTTGACCCATGCATCGACGATAACCGGGATGCTGTGATATCCAATCATGGTCCCAGTTTCGTTACCGGCAAGCTCCCAAACCGGCAGCATTCCACCCTCTTCATATTGACGGAGAAATGTTTTAACGAAGTCGGTAGTCCGGGCCGGTTCAAGCAGGGTAAACATGGGATGCACTGCCCTGAAGGTATCCCAGAGTGAAAACACTGTATAATGTGTGTGGTCGGTAGCCTGATGAATCAGCAGGTCGCGGCCACGATATTTGCCATCGACATCCATAAAAAGATTAGGAGCCAGACATAGGTGATAAAACGAGGTATAGAAGTTTCTTTTGTCTGATTCTGCCCCCCCTGAAACCATGATGGCGGAAAGGGTTTCGTTCCAGGTGTTCCAGGCCTGGCTTCTAACCTTTTTAAAGTTCCAGTCGGGCACTTCGGCTTCAAGATTCTTTCTTGCGCCTTCAATGCTGACGGCGGAGATTCCGACTTTCACGAGCAGGGGGTTCTTCTTTCCGGAAGAGGCAAAGGTGACCCACGACCTGATGTCTTTTCCGTTTGCCTCAGACCCAGGAGCAAGCTCCTTATCCTTAAAGACCTTATAATCCCGAATGGGCTGCGAAAATTGCATGACAAAGTAAATGTGCTGGTCTTGAGCCCAGGCTTTCGACCTGCGGTAGCCCGATATTTCGTTTGCACCTGTTCGACCCAGCGACGAACTCAACACCTGGTCGCGATGAGTCAGGTCGATTATGATACCGGGTTGATCCCGCTTTCTAAAGGTATAAGAATGAAATCCAACCCTTTCGGTGGCAGTCAGTTGACAGAGCACCTTTCCTTTATCCAGTTTCACCCGGTAGTATCCCGCTTCAGCGTGTTCATTATCGTGGTCAAATTTCGAACCGTAGCCACTTTCGGGATCTTCAGCCGATCCCCTGTTGATCATTGGAGTTCCTGTGAACGGAAACACCAGAACGTCACCATAATCAGAAACTCCTGTTCCGCTTAAATGCGTGTGAGAAAAACCATAAATAAAATCATCTGAGTAATGGTACCCGGCACAACCCTCCCATCCTGAGATCCTTGTATCCGGTCCTAATTGAACCATTCCGAATGGCATCGAAGGACCGGGAAATGTATGGCCTGGTCCGTCAGTTCCAATCATGGGGTCCACATAATCAGCTGGCCGGGGGCCCTTGCTGCAACCTGCAACCAGTATAAGTGTGGCCCAGATAAAAAGGTGTTTAGTTTTGAGGAGTATAATCATCCGGTATTCTTTCAATTTTCCCAAGTTCATTCAAAACCAAACTGTATCCCTTTCTGCCGGAGGGTAAAGAAACGGTATACCCGTAACTGCAGGCTTCGAGCCTGGTGCCGGCAGCATAAGAGACCAATACAGTTTCATCCAGTTCGAGCGCAGACAACTCACCGGCATAGGTTTGCTTGTTCTGTAAATACTGCTGTTGAGCATAGTAGATCATTCTAAGAAAACCATATTTCTCAAGGTCAGGATCGGGTTGATAGGTGTCCTCTCCATCACCGGCCTTGAGATCTGAAAACTGCAGAATTCCCCAAAATTCGGGCATATGCATATTGATGTAACCCTGAGGAGACCATACCCAGTTCATCTCCGGCAAAGGTTTGCCGCTTTCAGGATTCAGAACCTTCCGGTAATTTCCATTTTCGATGAAGGTATTCCATTCTACCCTTGAAAAATTAATTCGCCATTGCTTTCCGGCAGCCGGGGCATAGGCTGGGGCATATCCCTCGCTGAGAACCGAAATCGGGATGGCCATTTCAAGGTACCATGCATTATCCAAATCTGTTGGGTCGTTTAGGGTACCATCGAGGTGGACTGCAGATTTGAAGCCGGCGATATCCCAGGCATCGATGGCCGGCCCACCGTCGCGGTAAGGTTTTATCAGCATCAGGTCCCATACGGTATTGAGGGCATTGATCTCGATTTCGAAATACTGGTGGGTATCCCAGTCGGGGTCAATAAAGACCTCAAAATCATTATCATAAAAAATAACGGTATCCCGCTGTTTGAGCCGTGCCCAGATATGCTCCTCTTCCATCCAGGCACCTATGTAGAGATATTCTGGATCCCAGAGCATTTTAATTCTGGTCTTGAACGCGGGGACCGGCTTTTTAGAGCCTTCGATGTCAACAAAATAATCTGTCCATGCTGCCTGACCCCACTCTTCATCTGTCAGCCGGCCATCGACTGTAATGGGATGTGGAGCCTGATAGCAAACATAGTGCCTCATCGAGGTAAAGGGCACGAGAGATTCGGGAGCGGTAAAACCTGCTTTTTTGTCTTCTGTTTTGCAGGAACTTATCAGGAGTACCGACAGGATCATAATGAAGCCGGTACGGCAGAGAAATAAACAATTATTTGCCATATTAATGCATCAAGAATTTTAGACGGAAAACCAAGGAGACTATACTATTTTTTGGGTTCCCAGTAGCACCGTATAGGTGAAACAATACGGTCCTCCTTCTTGAGCTCTTTAAAGACCTTCTCAACGGAATTTTTATCCAGGCCTGTCAAATCAGCCACTTCACCTGCTTTCAGAGGTTTTCCGGCCTCTGCCATCTTTTTCATAACCAACTCCTTTGAATCCATGCTGGTAACATTTAATTAATAATTGCTAAACGGTTATTGGTTTCCTCGAACAGGTTAATGGTTGTGCGAAAAATACAAATTTAATCTTACACTTTCAGTTCGGATCGTTAATTTTGCCTGCCTTAAAATCATATTTCATGAAGCCAATCCTCGTTGTTCTGGCTGCCGGCATGGGCAGTCGCTACGGTAGCCTCAAGCAGATGGACCGTTTGGGTCCGCAGGGTGAATCCATCATTGATTTCTCCGTTTTCGATGCCGCCCGGGCAGGATTCGGCAAGGTAATATTTGTGTTGCGAGAAGAGATTGTTGACGACTTCTACCTGCTCTTTGCCAACCGCTACCGGTCTGATATTGAGGTTGATCACGTTGTACAGCGCCTGAGCGATGTCCCCCCCGGAGTGAGGATCAATCCCGAGCGATCCAAACCCTGGGGAACCGGACATGCCATGCTAAGCGCAGCGGATAAGCTGAACGCTCCCTTTGCAGTAATTAATGGCGATGATTATTATGGCAGTGATGCCTTCAGGGTGATGCACGATTTCCTGAACTCCGCCGACCCTGATGATTTAAACACGCAGTCAATGGTTGGCTACATTCTCAACCGCACCCTGTCGGATCACGGTTCGGTTTCAAGGGGTATTTGCGATACAGATTCAGACGGATACCTGACCGGTGTTGCTGAAAGAACACACATAGCTGAAAAGAACGGGCAGATTTACTTCCTGGATGAGAAAGGAATTCAGCACCCGCTAACCGGCCGTGAGGTGGTATCGATGAATTTCTGGGGATTCACCCCGGCAATTCTTCCTGCCTTCAGGGATCTGTTCATGGATTTCATTTCAAGCCGGGGGATGGAATTGAAATCGGAGTTTTATATTCCTTACGGAGTCAACCTCCTGGTAGAAAAGTACAAAACCCGGGTTAAGGTCCTTGAAAGTCAGGCAAAATGGTTTGGAGTAACCTATCAGGAAGACAAGCCGGTTGTTAAAGACAATCTCGCCAGGTTGTTCAGTGAGGGTCAGTATCCTGTTGACATGTTTCACGAAAGCTGACGACTTGCTTCCGCCAGTCCTGCTTCAAATGCCATGAGGTTTGCCTCAACAACCTCATCCCCTTTTTTACCGAAAATCATCCGGATGCCTTTCCTGAGCGATTCTTTTTCAAGGTGAATAAATGAAGCCGCAGCTCCGAGCATTACCATATTCGAGAACTTTGTCGATCCCACCTCTTTTGCGATTGAATCCGCATCAATCCAGATGTGTTTCTGAAATGTGGTTACAGCCTCTTTGATTATCTCTATTTCAGGATATTGGCTGATGTTCACAAAGGGCACCGAATTGGTTACCAACCAACCATCATCGCAAAGGTAGGGCAGGTATCTCAGGGATTCCATGGGTTCAACCGATAAGATCAGGTCTGCGTTCCCGGAGGGGATCAGATCAGAAGCCACCGGCTTATCGGAGATCCTGAAATGGGATTGAACGGCCCCCCCCCGCTGGCTCATTCCATGAACCTCAGACTGCTTCACATGCATGTTCTCGGCAAGGGAGGCATAGCCCAAAGCAGCAGCTATGGTCAGGATGCCCTGTCCTCCCACGCCCGCCATGATGATATCTGTTTTTCTCATTGGTTCAGGTTAAATCTTACTGGTTACGTTTCCGTTTGGATGCAGTCTGAATGCACTCTCTGCGGCTGATGATCACCGAAATCCCCGGATGGGCCAGTTCACCTGCAATCACAGCTACGTTCTGTTCATGATACTTCTTCAGGGGGATGATGGTGTGCAGGTGATCAGGGTCGACACCGATCCCAAGACATATTTTCTCGATTCGACCGGTAGCTGAGGATTTTTGTCCGCCAGTCATTCCGGTGGTTTCATTGTCACTGATGATTACTGTGACTTTCGAATTCTCATTGACTGCATCCAGCAGACCGGTGATACCGGAATGGGTAAAAGTTGAATCGCCAATTACGGCAACTGACGGAACCAGTCCCGCATCCGCTGCCCCTTTCGCCATGGTGATTGAGGCGCCCATATCGACACAGCTGTTGATGGCATCAAACGGAGGCAGCGCCCCAAGGGTGTAGCAGCCAATATCCGAGAAGGTCCTTCCATGACCATAGGGTTTAAGCGCTTCAAGCAGTGCATTGTAGGTGTCGATGTGCCCGCAGCCCTTGCACATGGAGGGGGGCCTGTTGGAGAGAAAAGAAGGAACGGGAGGCCCTTGTTTGACCGGTAACCCGAGGGCCGCAGCAACCAGATCCGGGTTCAGTTCGCCGTCGCGCGGAAGGGTGCCATCGAGACGACCCAAAATCCTGAGGGAGGAGTTGTCAAGGAATCCCTTCAACATCTCTTCAACGATGGGATAGCCCTCCTCGAGCACCAGAATTCTTTGGGTGAGGGCAGTGAGTTTTCTGACCAACTGTCCTGGCAAAGGATACTGACCAATCTTCAAAACCGGATATGGAACACCTCCAGGATAATTCTCAAGCAGGTAATTGTATGCAATACCGCAGGCAATGATACCGATTTCATGATTGCCGTTGTCGGTCAGATGGTTGTAAGGCGAACGTTCGGATTCGGATTCAAGCTGCTGCTGCAAATCAAGAAGTTTTCTGTACCGAACCCTGGCAATCGAAGGAAGCAGCACAAATTGTCTGGGATCAGACGGAAGCTTCAGTGGATTCTGATCAATGCGGGGAGCCGTTTCGATCATTGCCCTTGAATGAGACATCCTGGTGGTAACCCTTAGCATCACCGGCAATTCATATTTTTCAGAAAATGAGAATCCATGATATGCCATATCATAGGCCTCCTGCTGGTTCGAAGGCTCAAGCACCGGTATCAGGGCAAATCTTGCATAAAAACGCGAATCCTGCTCATTCTGAGACGAATGCATGGATGGATCGTCGGCAATGGTTGCGATCATCCCCCCTCCCACCCCTGTGATGGCAGAGTTGATGAAGGGATCCGCTGCCACATTGAGGCCCACATGCTTCATGCAAACCATTGAACGCTTTCCTGCATAGGACATGCCAAGGGCAGCCTCATAGGCAGTTTTCTCATTGGCTGACCATTCAGCATGTATCCCGTCAGCACGCGCCTGCCTGCTGGCCTGCACATATTCGGTTATTTCAGTTGATGGAGTACCGGGATAGGCATATATTCCTGACATCCCGGCATCCAATGCACCCTGGGCAATGGCTTCATCTCCCAGCAGAACCATTTTATCCATTCAAGAAGGGTTTAAAGGTTACAAAGTATGTACTTTCTCAGAGAGGGATAAAAGTATTCATAATTTTTCTCCCAAACAGACGTTTCAGGTATATTTGCCGGATGTTGCACCGCACAATCATCACCCTAATCGTCGTGTTTTCGGGATTTTTCCTGATCGCTCCCGCCATGTCCCAGGATGAAGGAGAAAAAAAGATCATACACCTTTTCGGTCAGACCCTGAACGACAGCCTTCAGCCGGTACCCTATGTACATATCATCCTCCACAATAAAAAACTGGCTACAGCCTCTGACCTTAGAGGTTATTTCAGTTTCCCGGCCGAAGTGAGCGACACGCTCCTATTCAGGGCAATGGGATACAAATACTACACCTTTGTGGTTCGTGACACCTTTGCGGTAAAATATCCCTCATTCGACATTATCATGGAGACCGACACCATCATGTTAAGAGAACTGGTGGTTTATCCGTGGCAAGGTAACTATGAGCGTTTTAAGCAGGCCATTCTTGCATACGATCTGCCCACCACCGACCTTGACCGTGCATACCGGAATCTGGCGATCATGGACATTCAGAGCGTTTTGTACAATTCACCGCCTACCCCGACCATTGCCTTCAGGAACACCATGAAGTTGTATAATGACCGTCTTTATTGGGCAGGGCAGTTGCCACCTGTTAACATTACCAACCCCATTGCCTGGGCCCAGTTCTTTAAAGCGCTCAAAAACGGCGATCTGAAACTGAAATGAGCGATCTCCCGAAATTCACTCCTGCTGCAGTCGTGATGCTCTGGCTGCTTGCCTTTTCGGTTCTGCAGTTGCACGGACAAGGGCAGATTCTGATCAAAGGAAAAGTTTTTAACGAAATCAACGAGGTCCTTGAAATGGTTAACGTTTCGGTTCCTGGATCAACCTTGGGTACCGCCACCCGGTCTGATGGATCCTTTTCACTACAGGTACCTGTTAAAAACGACTTCGTTGTGATGTTTTCAATCTTGGGATATTCAAGAAAGGAGATCAGAATAAGACCGGCAGAATATGACAACCCCAGGGTGATCGAACTTCAGGTAATTCTCTTCAGATCAATTGCCAATATTGAAGGCATCGTCATCAAGGCAGACAGGGACCCGGGATCCAACCTGGTGAGGATCGATCCCAAGATCGTTGAATTCCTGCCTTCGGCATCCGGGAGCTTTGAGGCCATTTTACGGCATATGCCTGGAGTATCCTCCAACAACGAACTAACTTCTCAATACTCTGTAAGGGGTGGTAATTTTGACGAGAATCTTGTATATGTCAACGATATAGAAATTTACCGGCCTTTCCTCATCCGTTCAGGACAACAGGAGGGGCTGAGCTTCGTCAATCCCGATCTGGTCTCATCCGTACTTTTCTCATCGGGCGGCTTCGATGCCCGTTACGGTGACAAGATGTCGTCGGTACTGGATATCCGGTACAAAAAGCCGGTTGATTTTTCCGGTTCAGCGTCTGCCAGTATCCTTGGCGGCTCCCTGCATTTTGAGGGAACCAGCCGGAGCAGGCGACTCACCTATCTGACAGGACTTCGCTACAAGAGCAACCAATACCTTCTGAGTTCTCTTGAAACAAAAGGCGACTACAATCCAAGATTTACCGACTTCCAAACCTATATCACCTACGACCTCAGTTCTGAATGGGAGCTGGCGTTTCTTGGTAACGTGGCGAGAAACCGCTATGAGTTTGTTCCTGACATCCAATATACCTCCTTCGGTACCGTCAATGAAGCGCTCCAGCTTAAGATCTATTTTGACGGACAAGAAGTTGATCAGTTCACCACCCTGCTGGGGGCGTTTACCACCTCTTACCGTCCGAATGACCATTTTGAGTTAAAATGGATCCTTTCCGCCTTCCAGACCGATGAGCGTGAAACCTTTGACATTCAGGGACAGTACCTGTTGAATGAGCTCGACAAAAGGATGAATGAATCAACCTTTGGAGATAGTTTGCTCAATATCGGAATCGGAACCTTTCTTGATCACGCCCGCAATAAACTGGATGCCAGCGTTATAAGCTTTGACCATAAAGGGTCATGGAACCGGGAACCACTCAGAATGCAATGGGGAGCCAGATTACAGGCCAGCTCGATACATGATAGCATTGAGGAATGGATGATGATCGATTCGTCGGGATACTCGATACCCTATACCGGAAATTCGGTGGCCATGTCAAGAACCTATTTTGCCTCGTCAACCATGAAACACAGTCAGGCCACAGCTTATTACAGGATCCATTATGAAAAGGAGATGTCAAGAGGCAAGGCAATCCTTTCAGGTGGACTCAGGGCCAACTATACCGACATCAACAACGAGTGGTTCATCAGTCCCAGAATGAGCATCAGCTTTCTTCCTGTATGGGAAAAAGACCTGCAGTTCAGAATCTCTGCCGGGGCCTACCACCAGCCACCGTTTTTTAAAGAGTTCCGCAATTTAACCGGCCAGGTTAACCCTGACGTCAGGGCACAGAAATCCTTGCACCTGGTGGGAGGTACCGACTACTATTTCATGGCCTGGGACCGGCCTTTTAAATTCACCACAGAGCTCTATTACAAATATTTATGGGATCTGATTCCTTACGAAATTGATAACGTAAGGATCCGTTACTACGGAGAAAACATGGCTCATGGCTATGCCGCCGGGTTTGACCTGAAGGTTAACGGCGATTTTGTTCCCGGGATTGAAAGCTGGGCAAGCCTGTCACTTATGAAAACCCAGGAGGATCTGGAGGGAGACAGTCTGGGATATATAGCCCGTCCTACCGACCAGCGGGTGAATGTGGCTCTGTTCTTTCAGGATTACCTGCCTAACAACGACACCTATAAGGCTCACCTGAATCTACTGTTCGGAACGGGACTTCCCTACGGTCCCCCCGGATCTCCCGAATACAAGTCGGTTTTAAGGATTCCTCCATACAGGCGTGTCGACCTTGGATTTTCGAAAAAGCTCATTGGGGCGAAAGCTAAATCTACAGCAAGTGTGATACGCTACATTGATGCCATGTGGGTTAGCCTTGAGATTTTCAACCTCCTTGACATCGACAATACCATCTCCCATATTTGGATCCGGGATGTATCAAACCGTCAGTTTGCCGTACCCACATACCTGACCGGCCGACGCTTTAACATAAAGCTTCAGGTCAACTTCTGAGACATGTATTTTCTGAGGCCTGAAATATTGTATGGACTGATTCTGCTGGTGATTCCGGTGCTGATACATCTTTTCAGCTTTCGCCGGCAAAGAACAATTTATTTCAGTACGCTGAGGTTCCTGAGAGAAGTTGAGGTTCAGCACCGCCGCCGGTCAAGGATTCAGGATCTCCTGATACTGATTCTAAGAATGCTGGCCATGGCCTTTCTCATTCTTGCTTTTGCCCAGCCGGTGATCAGGGGCAGAAGCTTATCAGGAGAAGGCGGACAGGAAATGATCGCCTTGCATATCGACAATTCCCCCAGCATGCAGGGTTTATTTGGTGAACTGACTCTGCTGGATGCTGCCATAAAAACCTCTGTTGAATTGGCAGAGACCTTTCCTCCCAACGCGAAAATCCTGCTTTCTGTTAACGACGGCGGTCCTTTACAGTCAGGACCGATGTACCGGTCAGAATTGATGCAGGCAATCAGCCAGATTAAGCCGGGAACAGAATCCCTTGATCTTCTTCGGGTGATCAAGCAATATGAAACGGCCGCTGGCCAAAGCAACGTCAGGAGACTCAGTCTGATGATTGTAAGTGACTTTCAGTCAAACTCATTTCCTTACCAACCTATTCCGGTTCCGGATGATTGGTCGGTTGCCCTGCTCCCCTTGAGGATGGCTGAACAACCAAATCTGACATTGGATTCATGCTGGTTTAGTGAGCCTGTGATGAAAACCGGACAGGACCATAAGATCCTGGTCAAGGTGACAAACCACTCAAGACTGGAATACAAGGAGTTACCAATCAGATTCAACATTAACGGAAGGGTGGCTGGACTCACCAGCATCAACCTATCTCCTTATGCAAGCACAATTACAGCCATCACTCCCGAAATCTCTGACACAGACTGGAAAACCGGGATAATCAGCATTTCAGACTACCCGATCACCTTTGACAATGATTTGTTTGTCAGTTACAAAGATGCCACTGAGATCAATGTTCTTTACCTTCATGCTTCAGGCAGGATTAATCCTGATCTGAAAGCGCTTTTTGAAGCCTCTGAGCTTTTCAACTTATCCGTTTTCGATGTTTCAGGGTTTCCGTTCACCGGATTTGAGGCCTTTGACCTTGTGGTACTGGCCAACCAGAGAGAGCTTGCCTCCCCGGTTGCAGATATGACAATCAGACACCTGAAAGCGGGAGGCTCTCTTTGGTTTATCCCTGAAATCGGCCATGACTACAGCAATTATAATAGATTCTTCGTGCCCCTGGGACTTCCTTCGATCCTTCGGAATTCAAGAATGCCACTCAGGGCTGTGATTGCTGAAGACCGGAAATCCTGGTTTAACGCGGCTATATTGAATCCGGGTTCAAATCTTGAAATGCCGCTCTTCCGGGAGGTTTTTCAAACCATCAGGAGCGATATACCTTATGAAAACCTCTTATCGTCAGAGGGGGGCGAATCCCTGATCAGTCGCTACAGGATTCTCGGAGGGGTGTTTTACTGGAGCTCCTTTTCCATGACAGACACTCTGACCGACCTGCCCCGACATCCGATGGTGGTGCCTCTGATTCATGAAATCGCCAGTTACACTTCGCGCAGCGGAGCTATGTATCATCAACTGGGAGGAGCAAGTCCCGTCGGAATTGAAGCTGGCCGTCCCATACAAAACAAAAAACTGGAGATCCGGCAACTTGAGGGTGATTTCCGTCTCATTCCCCCCCAGCGGCAAGGAGAGCGGATGAATCAGGTGTTGCTGGATGTAGCAGATATCCCTTATCCCGGAAACTACTCAGTGGTGCTTGAAGAGGAAGTGCTCGGATACCTGTCGTTTAACCTTAGCCGCGAGGAGTCAGAACTGGTTTTCATTGCGGACAGTTTGCTTTCAGGAAAATTCGGCAGTTTGATGCCCGTTACAGTGATTAATCCTGGAGATACCACCTGGATATCACAAATGACCGGAAGCATAACCAGGGATGTCAGGTTGATATTCTGGGCGCTCCTTGGAGCTTTGTGCATGCTGGCCATCGAAAGTTTGGTTATCAGGCTTAAGCGATAGAGGCCTCAGATCGGAAGAGGATCACTATCTTTGTGGTATAATCTTTAATATGAATTCCATGAAACCTGCTGATTACATTGCACGTGAAGACCTCTATGGTGCACACAATTACCATCCGCTGCCCGTGGTGCTTGACCGGGGCGAGGGCGTTTTTGTTTGGGATGTCGAGGGGAAAAGGTATTTCGATTTCCTATCTGCCTATTCTGCAGTGAATCAGGGGCATTGTCACCCCGGTATTCTGAAGGCGCTTTATCAGCAGGCTGAAAAACTCACCCTGACCTCCCGGGCCTTTTACAGTTCGGCCCTGGGAGAGTATGAGGAGTACATCACAAGGTTTTTCGGCTATCAAAAGGTTCTTCCTATGAATACAGGGGCAGAAGGGGATGAGACCGCCATAAAACTATGCCGCAAGTGGGGTTACATGAAAAAGGGTATTCCGGAATACGATGCCAAGATTATCGTTTGCGAAGGCAACTTTCACGGACGCACCATAACGGTCATCTCCATGTCAACCGATCCGGATTCATATGGTGGATTCGGGCCTTTTACCCCAGGATTCGTTAAAATTCCATACAACGACCTTACTGCGCTGGAGGAGGCACTGAAGGATCCCAACGTTGCAGGATTCCTGGTGGAACCCATTCAGGGAGAAGCGGGAGTTTACATTCCTGATGAGGGTTACCTTAAGCGTGCTTACGATCTTTGCAAAGCCAATAATGTATTGTTTATTGCTGATGAGGTTCAGACCGGTATTGCACGAACCGGCAAATTGCTGGCTTGCGACCACGAAGGTGTGAAACCTGATATCCTGATTCTCGGTAAAGCGCTGTCGGGAGGGGTATACCCCATTTCAGCCGTTCTGGCCGATGATGAGATCATGCTTTGCATCCGTCCGGGGGAACATGGTTCAACCTTTGGCGGAAATCCTATGGCCGCGAAGATTGCCATGGCGGCCCTTCAGGTAGTTAAGGATGAGAATCTGGCAGAAAATGCTGAGGAGATGGGTATGCTGTTCAGAGAAGAACTCAGGAAGATCAAATCTGAACGAGTTGAACTGATCAGAGGCAAAGGTCTGCTGAATGCCATTGTGATAAAGCCGGTTAATGGTATTTCAGCCTGGGACGTGTGCGTTGCCATGAAGGATAATGGTTTGATTGCGAAACCCACCCATGAGCACATCATACGCTTTGCTCCACCGCTCGTGATTAACCGGGAGCAGATATTGGAGGCCGCAGGAATCATTCGCAAAACCATCGAAAACATCTGATCCTGTCAGTGAACGAGCCGACCTACGTGTGGGAGCACCGGCTGGTGCTGATCGCTGAAGATGAGCCGATCAATTTCATGCTGATCAGAAAAATCCTGGAGGTAACATCCTGTAGGGTTATCTGGGCCAAAAATGGGCGCGAAGCGGTTGAAATGGCCACCAGCCAACATCCTGATTTGATTTTAATGGACATCAGGATGCCTGAAATGGATGGTATTACAGCCACTAAGCTGATTCGTAAATCCTTTCCGGATCTGCCGATAATTGCTGTAACCGCTTTCAGTCTAAGCAATGAAGCTGAAAAG
>CAYGOU010000026.1:0-16995 GCA_964351455.1 uncultured Porphyromonadaceae bacterium | reverse complement strand
ATCTTATCGTATGAATATCGGATAAACATTTTTCCGACCTCAAAAGCATCAAAGGGGCTGAAATCCAATCCCAGGGCAAGATGCACCAGGGCTTCAGGCAGGTTTTGCCCGGCACCCACGGCGAGGTATACCCAGGCGGGAATTCTGGGATTGATTTCAACCAGATAATATTTCCGGTCGTGGGTTTTTATTAATTCGAGTTCCATGCCCCCGCGCCATTTTGTGGCAGAAAGAATGTGACGGGTTAGTTCAAGAAGATAAGGGTCTGAAATGGCAATGCCTCCCCAGGCCTTTCCCTTGTCTGTAATGTATTGCTTTTTCATGGGTACCGCTCCCACAGTATTTCCCTTTCCGTCACCAAGGGCTACAACATTTACCTCGGTTCCATGGATGTACTGCTGAATGATGACCGGCAACCCCCATTTGGCGCTGATTTTATAAAAGTACTCGACAACCTGTTCAGGACTATGAGCAAGGTAGGCATCGTAGAATTTACCCTTAACCATATAAGGACCCTCCATTTCACGGCAGGCGTTCAGGATTTCAGAGGGAGAGCTCACCGGCCGGCTTGCAGGAACCATTATCCCGTAGTTTCTGCCATATTCAGGCAGGTTAGATTTCAGTCGCTCCTCATATTGCTCCATGGTGGGAAGGAAGGTATGGATGCCCTCACTTCTGAGCCAATCTGCCGATTTGATGAGTGGCAGCAATTCTGCATCAAAGTTCGGGATGAGCACATCGACCTTCTCTTTACGGTGAATGTCAAGGAGGCGGCCCATCATCAGATCGGTACCCTGAGAGGGATATGGAACCAGATAAACTTTATCAACCAGATCCTGCATATAGGCTCCGGGCTCAAGGTTTTCGTAAGCAATTCCGATGATGCGCACATCCAGCGACCGGGCTTCGCGGAGGCCCCTGATTACGGGGATGCCCGGACCGGGATTATCGGTATTGTTGAGTCCGCTGACCGCAACCGTAATTTCCCTTCTATTCATGCTGGAGCAGTTGAAATGAGTTCAGGAGGGCCTTGAAATCAATTAACATCCGTTTGAACCCTTCAACGTTCAGTATAAATTCTTGAGAAAGCCTGTCATAAACCTGATCCGGGGTTATTCCCTCCTGCAGATACCTGAGAATCACAAGTCCTGTCTCATTCATGGTAAAACTGTCTCCGGTTTCAGGATCAAACAGGGTTCCCTGCTCACTGATTCTCAAACCAGGTTTCAAAAGAATAATCATGGCACATGGTTTTATCTAAAGTTATAACAATAAAAAGACACCTTTATGATCCGAAACCTGCACCAAGGATAAAAAAAAGCCGCCTGCTGTTTGCAGTCGGCTCATTTTAAAGATCTTGGTACTAACGGAGCTATTCGACTTTCTCTTCTGTCCCCTCTGGGGCAGCCTCTTCGGAAGTCTCGGATTCGGCTTCAGGCTCCGCTGGGCTTTCAGTTTCAACCTCTGGCTCGGCAATTGTTTCAGCTTCGGCAACAGGCTCGGCAATTGCTTCAGGTTCTGCAACAGGCTCGGTGCCTGCTTCCTCTTCCTGAACAGGTTCTTCGACCTCTACAACCGCTTGCTTGCTGGCAGCGGCAATCTCTTTGGCCCTTTTCCGCGCAAGTTCAGCGGCTCTTGCCTCCTTGATCTTAACCTCTTCGGCCAGGCGGGCTTTGGATTCTGATCTCCGGTCGGCCTCTTCCTTACTGGCCAGATTTTTGGTTTTGGCCACATTTAGTTCGAGCCAAGCCTGGAACTTCTCCTCGGCCTGCTCGGGGGTCATGGCACCCTTCTGAACACCTTTCAGCAAATGATTCTTGTAAAGAACTCCCTGCCCCTGAAGGATTGACCTTACGGTCTCAGAAGGCTGGGCCCCTTTTTGCAACCATGAAACAGCACTGTCAAAGTTGATGTTAATGGTAGCAGGATAGGTGACCGGATTGTATGTTCCAATCCGATCAATGTACTTACCATCCCGTGGCGCCCTGCTATCCGTAGCTACGATGTAGTAGTACGGACGGTTTTTTTTCCCGTGTCTTGCTAGTCTTAATCTAACTGGCATGGTTACTGTTTATGTGAGTAATGTTGAAAAAACGTGGGTGCAAAGATACTTCGAATTTCCTGTATTCCAAAACATCCTAAACTTTTTAAAGAGTTTTAAACACGATGAATGCCATGTGTCAATTGTGCCTATTTTTATTTGCGGGGATGGTATCCATCCAACACCTCGCAAACCGCTGAATTACTGGAGATTTCTAATGAGTGGATTTGTTCATTTACACCTTCATACGCAATATTCGATCCTGGATGGGGCAACCTCGATCGGCCCATTGCTTGACCGTACGGTGGAGCTTGGGATGCCGGCAGTGGCCATCACCGACCATGGCAACATGTTTGGCGTCAAGCACTTTTATGACGAGGCCAGAGAACGGAACCTGAAGCCCATCATCGGGTGCGAGGTTTACCTGGCTCCAAATGGCAGGCTTGAAAAGACCGATGTTGAAGACAGGAGCCGCTTCCATCTGATCCTTCTGGCCAAAAACAGCATCGGGTACCACAACCTCGTGAGAATGGTTTCACTTTCGTGGACCGAAGGTTTTTACTACAAACCCAGGATCGATTGGGAACTGCTTGAAAGGTACCACGAGGGACTGATCGCCTGCTCGTCATGCCTGGGCGGGGAACTGCCAAAATCCGTTCTCCGGGGTGAGGATCAGGCAGAGGAGGTGCTCCTCAAATATAAGAAGCTATTCGGGGAGGATTTTTACGTTGAACTGCAGGACAACGGTCATTCCGAGCAGAAAACGGTAAACCCGATAATGGTCAGGCTGGCCAGGAAACATGGTGTGGAATTGATCGCCACCAACGATGTGCATTACCTGCATGCGAAAGATGCAGAGGCGCAGGAAATCCTTCTCTGCCTGAGCACAGGAAAGGATTTTAACGACACGAGCCGCATCAGGTTTACCGGCCAGGAGTATTTTAAAACCGCGGAAGAGATGTCGGATCTCTTTCCGGATTTGCCGGAGGCCCTGTCAAACACCCTGAAGCTTGCTGAAAAGATTGAACTCTATGAACTTAAGCGTGACACACTGCTTCCTGAGTTCACCATCCCGCCGGGTTTCGACGACCAGAACGCTTACCTGCGGCATCTCACCTATGAGGGCGCGGCCGTCCGATTTGCGGAGATAACCACAGAGATCCGCGAACGGATCGATTACGAACTGAAAGTCATCGGGGATATGAAATTCGCCGGCTACTTTTTGATTGTCCAGGATTTCATTCAGGCGGCCCGCAACATGAACGTCTCAGTGGGACCAGGGCGTGGATCCGCTGCCGGTTCAGCGGTGGCCTACTGCACCGGGATAACCGACATCGATCCCATCCGGTATAAGCTTCTTTTTGAGCGATTTTTGAATCCCGAACGCACCTCCATGCCGGATATTGACATCGATTTTGATGAAGACGGGCGTGAGGAGGTCTTGAAATGGGTCGTTAAAAAATATGGAAAGGAGCGGGTTGCCCAGGTAATCACCTTCGGCACCATGGCCGCAAAGATGGCCATACGGGATGTCGCAAGGGTTATAAGCCTCCCCCTTCCTGAGTCAAACCGCCTGGCCATGCTGGTTCCTGATGGCCCCAAAGTGAGCCTGGCAAAAGCCTTTCATGATGTGCCCGAACTCAGAAAAGAGCGGACCGAAGGTTCTTCGCTGATCAAAAAAACCCTTGAGATGGCTCAAACCCTCGAAGGTTCGGTCAGACAAACCGGTCTTCACGCCTGCGGAGTGATCATCGGTCCTGAAGACCTGATTGAACACATTCCGCTGGCCACCAGCAAGGATACAGAGCTGTATATCACCCAGTACGACGGCAAGTACATCGAAAGCGTGGGCATGCTCAAGATGGATTTTCTCGGACTCAAAACCCTTTCCATCATCCGGGATGCCATTGAAAATATTGAACGCTCACGAGGTATCAGGATTGACATGCACCAGGTTTCCTATGACGATACAAAAACCTTTGAACTCTATCAGAAGGGAGAGACGGTGGGTACCTTCCAGTTTGAATCGTCAGGAATGCGGGCTTACCTAAAAGACCTGAAGCCCAATGTTCTCGAAGACCTGATTGCGATGAACGCCCTCTATCGTCCCGGTCCCATGGATTTTATTCCCCTCTTCATCAGAAGAAAGCATGGACTTGAAAAGGTTGAATATCCCCATCCATGGCTCGAAGATATCCTGAAAGACACCTATGGGATCATGGTTTACCAGGAACAGATCATGCAGACGGCCCAGATCATGGCAGGATTCTCACTGAGTAACGCCGACCTGCTGAGGCGGGCCATGGGGAAAAAGAAGCAGGAGGAATTTGAGAAGCAGAAGTCGGGGTTCGTTGAAGGAGCAAGCCTCAAGGGTATTTCGGCCGAGAAGGCCGGAGAGATTTTTGCAATCATGGAAGAATTCGCCAAATACGGATTCAACCGGTCACATTCTGCGGCCTATTCGGTTGTGGCCTTCCAGACTGCCTACCTCAAGGCCAATTACCCTGCTGAGTATATGGCCGCCGTTCTCAGCCGCAACCTCTCTGACATCAAGAAGATCAAGATCTTCATGGATGAATGCCGCAGAATGGGTATGCAGGTGCTCGGTCCTGATGTCAATGAGAGTTACCTGAAATTCACAGTCAACAAGGAGGGCAACATCCGTTTCGGACTGGCTGCGGTGAAAGGTTTGGGTGAGGCAGCGGTTGAAAGCATCATCCGTGAAAGAACTGAAAATGGCAGCTTCAGCGACATATACGATTTTGTTGAGCGGATTAGCCTTAAGGTAATTAACCGAAAGGCAATGGAAGCCATGGCCCTGAGCGGAGCCCTGGATAACCTGGCAGGCTTTTCAAGATGCCAGTACGTTCAACCCGACGATAAGGGTCAGACCTTCATCGAAACGCTGATCCGCTACGGAGCCAAGGTTCAGGAGGAGAGATCAGCTTCGCAGCAAAGTCTGTTCGGAGGTCCTGTGGAGATGAGGTTGACCAGGCCCGAACCCAGGATGTGCGAGGAATGGACCTCCATGCACCAGCTCAACCTCGAAAAAGAGCTTGTCGGAATCTTTCTTTCAGCCCACCCGCTAGACGACTTTCGCTTCGAGATCGATCACTTCACCAATGCCAACCTTGCAGACCTGCAGGACCTCAATCTCCTGAAGGAAAAGGAGCTGAGGGTTGCCGGGATCATTACAGCCGCAGAGCACAAGACCGGCAAAAACAACAAACCCTATGGAAAAATCGACCTTGAAGACTTTACCGACACCTTCAGTATCATGTTCTTCGGGCAGGAATATATTGACTTCAGAAACTGGCTTCAACCGGGTTACAGTTTGCTGATCACCGGAAAGGTTGAACCCCGGTATAAAAATGACCGGGAGTTGAACTTCCGGGTGAAAAAAATCCAGCTGCTATCTGAGGTGCGAGAGAAGATGATCCGCTCGGTAACCCTGACTATTAACCTTGAACTGGTTAACCACGAACTTTCCCGAGAACTGCTCGGAGTGGTTCAGAAAAACAAGGGAAACACGCTGTTGCGAATAATGATCATGGATCCTGCCGATCGCATCATGATCAATCTTTTCAGCCGCACCTTCAAGGTTGAAATATCGGATGAGCTGATTGGATTCATACGTTCGAGGCCGGGAATGGATTTTCGAATCGAATAAACCATTCGAATTCAATTTTGTTATTTTTGATCATTATTCTTATTCGTTCATTTAATAATTTGATCACATGGCGATTGAAGTGACTGATGCCAATTTTCAAGAGGTGGTTGCCGGCTCCGACAAACCAGCCATCATAGATTTCTGGGCCGAATGGTGCGGTCCCTGCAGAATGCTGACTCCCATCATCAAGGAGCTTTCGGTTGAATACGAAGGCCGTGTGGTGGTCGGGAAAGTTGATGTTGACAGCAACCCGGGGGTCTCAAGTCAGTTTGGCATCCGCAACATCCCTACCATCCTCTTCTTTAAGAACGGAGAGGTGGTTGACAAGCAGGTCGGAGTGGTTCCGAAGGGTGTGCTGGTGCAAAAAATTGAAAGCATCCTGAATTCCTGAACACCTCGGTTAAGTCCGGTTCATCATTCAGAATTTAGCTGAAATAGAGGAGTGGGGGCAATACCTGCAACTGGATTTAATTGCCCGCCAGGTTGTTGAAGGCTTTCTGACCGGTCAGCACCGCAGTCCCTATCACGGCTTTTCAGTTGAATTCGCCGAACACCGGCATTACAACGAGGGAGAATCCACCCGGCACATTGACTGGAAGCTTTTTGCCCGAACCGACAGGCTGTTCGTTAAGAAATTCCAGGAGGAGACGAATCTCAGGGCCCAGATCATCCTGGATGTATCCTCATCCATGTGGTTTCCTTTTGAACAGGGAAAAATCCGCAATAAACTGTTCTTTTCAGTTTATGCTGCTGCCGCCCTCATCAGGCTGCTCCGAAAACAAAGGGATGCATCGGGCCTCACCCTGTTCTCTGACCGTATCCAGATGACCACTCCCTCAAAGCTGAATACCGTACATCATCAGTTCATGCTCAGGGAACTGACCCGACTGTTAGAAGAGGGCCAACATCCTGAAAAGACTCACCTGAACCGAACTACCCGGGCCGCCGAAACCCTCCACCAGCTTGCAGATCTTTTCCCAAAGAGAAGTCTGGTTATCCTCTTCAGTGACCTGTTCGACGACGGAGATCCCGAGGAACTTTATTCTGCCTTTCAGCATTTCAGATACAATCAGCATGAAATGATCATTTTTCATGTGAAGGATCCACAACTTGAAGAGGATCTTGACCTGCCTGCCAGGCCTCACCGATTTGTCGATATGGAGACGGGGCAGGCCATTCGTCTTAATCCGGGTGAAATCCGCGACCACTACCAACGACTGGTTTCGGAATACTTTTCAGAGGTAAAACTCCGTTGCGGCCAGTTCGAGATCGATTTCAACGAAGCCAGCATCAGAAGTGATTTCAAGGAGGTTCTGCTTCCATTCCTTGTCAGAAGGCAGAGGATTTCCTGAACCGTTCAGAGCAGGGGACTGAAGATACGGGCCAGGGATTCCTGGGCCTTATCCTGCCAGCGTCGTCGGTTCCAGTCCTCGATATTCAGCTCCTGGCTGTTTGACCCATCCATCAGAAAGTCATCGCGTAGTCTGATGGTCAGCTCCTCATTGTAGATAAGCGCATTGACCTCAAAATCCTGGTTAAAACTCCGGATATCCATGTTGGCAGTTCCAACAGAGGCAAAGATGTCGTCAACGATCATCAATTTGCTGTGGGTAAAACCCTTCAGGTAAAAGAAAACCCTTACACCGGCATGCAGGAGATCCTCAAGATAGGATCTGCTGCTGCGGCCAACTATCCACGAATCGTTTCGTTCGGGCAGAATAATTCTCACATCCACCCCACTGAGGGCAGCCGTTTTTAGGGCGGTCATCACGCTCTCATTCGGAAGGAAATATGGCGTCGCGATATAAACATAACTGCGTGCGGTGGTGATGGCATGAAAATAGGCCTGCATGATGCTTTCCCAGTCTGAATCCGGACCGCTGGTCACGATCTGTACCAGTTTTGATTCACCGATGTTGTGCCCCGGGAAATAGATTGGATCGAGGATCATTCTGCCCGAAACAAAGTTCCAGTCCATCAAAAAAACTGCCTGCAAACTCCTCACCGAATCTCCCTCAAGTTTTAGATGGGTATCTCTCCATTGGTTGTCTTTGTCAAGTCCCCTCAGATACCGGTCGGCCACATTGATTCCCCCAACAAAGGCCACCCTGCCATCGACCACGATGATTTTACGGTGCAGCCTGAAATTTACCTTATTGGCAAAGAGATAGGTTTTGACCGGCATGAAGCTGTGAACCTCAACTCCAGCAGAGGTAAGATGGCGAATGAACTTTTTTGACAACGACCAGCTGCCCAGGTCATCGTAGATGACCCTGACCACAACCCCCTCTTGTGCCTTGCGGGCCAGAATCTCCTTGATACGGTTGCCAATCTGGTCATCCTCGATGATGTAAAACTCAAAATGGATATGATGTCGTGCATTTTCGAGTTCATAGATGATCGACCCGAAGGTCTGCCTGCCGTTGTTCAGAATCTTGATCCGGTTCTGCAGCGTGATCAGGGCCTTGTTGTTATTTAGCAGCAGTCTCATCATATTGCGCATGCTGGTCAGCCGCTCCTCCTTGATGAACTGGTGGGCATTCAGAAGAATCAGCTGATCACGGATCATGGCATCGATGGCCAGGTTATCCTTGAATGACTTCTCGTTAATCAGCTTTCGTTTACGGGGATTTCGGCCAAGGTAGAGATAGAGGATGATGCCGCCAACCGGTACCAGCAGGAGCACAAGAATCCACGCGACGGTTCGGATCGGATCTTTGTTTTCGAGGATGATTACAATAATCATCACCAGGATTGTGACCAGGAGCACCACATCAAGGGTGACCCAGAACCAGCCCTCCGGGACCATCAGACCAAACAGTCGGGTAATCATTCAGGTTATTTGATCAACGGAAATTACAAAATTCCGCTTTCATAATACCTTTACCGCATGAAAAGCAGATGGTTCATCCTGATTCTGATTCTCTTGACAACCTCCCTGCAGGGGCAGGTCATTCGGGGACTGTACGTAAACCGTTTCGATGATATTCTGGGAAACAGATCTCTTGAAGATGATTTGTGCCGCTATGTTGAGGAGAGCAGAATCAATCACCTGCTGTTTTATTCTCTTCACCGGCTGGATTTTTCTGACCCGGGTCAGATGAACCAGCTCAGATCGTTCATCAGCAGGCTCAGGACAGATTACGGGGTCGACTACATAGGAGCAGTTCATGAGAGTTATGAGTATTTTGAATATGAGATCCATCCCTACAACATGGATCCGGCCACCGATGTCTCGGCAAGATTCAACGTTCTAAATCTGGAGTTCGAGTACTGGTCGCAATCTGCCATCGACAACTACTATTGTGAACGTTATTTACGGCCGGTGGGATTTCCCTGCACCGAAGACGGGGCTTTCATGTATGTTGAGAAATCGTTGAAAGCGATGCAGATGTTCAAAAAAGAGCTTCCAGAGCTCAGCACTGAGGTTTACATCGGCTGGATTGAACCATGGCACGCAGTGAAACTTTCGGGTATTGTTGACCGGGTTTTGCCCGCCATTTATCGTTCAGCCAACCAGCAGGGAGAAATCAACCTCTATCAATACGATCAGCAGCGCGAAAGACTTAGAAACCTGGCCCTGGGAGGCGAGGTTAGAATAGTTCCGATTTTTAACGGATCTCTCAACGACATCGGGCCCAATCTTTACGCCTGGCTCCAGGATGGTCATACCGTTTGTGAACCCTGGGACCACTATCTGACTGCTTTCATTGCCGAGTCTGATACCCTGATCCGAAACAGGATCACTCCTGAAGGTTATGTCTGGTTTAAATACTTCAGCATGCCCCCGGTGCCCTACAATCTCGAGTCGCCAAATCCGCTGACGGGTCCGGCGCTGGCTTTCACGGGTGATACCGTTGAATACGTTGCAACTGCGGTTGACGGGGCAGACCGCTACCGATGGTATTTTCAATGCCATAACCAATGGTTTGAAACCGGAGCTGGACAAACCACCATAAAAATCGTATTGGAGAAGGAGTGCTATGAATCGGTTTCGGTTCAGGCCTTTGCATGCGGAGAAAAATCCAATGCCTCGGTTATTTATACAGACATTCGCCGCCGGATATCCTCTGACATCGGTGAGAGAGTGGAGGCCGCACGAATCCTGATAAGTCACGACGGATACAGGCTGAAGCTGCATACAAACCTTCAGCCGGGAACATCCTCCAGGCTCATGATTCTGGATCTGTATGGCCGTTTGCTGCTCGATCAGGAGGTCAATTCCTTTGGTCCCGGAGAACATAGTGTTTCTTTACGGCTTCAGACAGGAGTTTACCTGGCCATCTGCTCTGGACCTGGTTTTAATCACAGTCAGAAATTTGTGGTGGGGCTCTGATCTTGAATTATTGCAGCAATAGATTATTTTTGCTGCAATGGATTACTCGCTGAACGCCATACTGTTCGCATTCGGATTGAGCCTCTTTGCCGGACTCAGCACCGGAATCGGCAGTCTTATGGCCTTTTTCACCAAAAGAACCAACACCCGATTCCTTGCCATATCCCTGGGTTTTTCTGCCGGGGTCATGATATACGTATCATTCATGGAGATCATTCCCGAGGCACTTAATGCCCTGAAGGATGTTTACGGGGAGGGAAAAGGCGAGTGGATCGCCATCATCTGCTTTTTCGCAGGTATAGCCTTCATCGGAATCATTGACCGGCTCATTCCCTCGGCCGAGAACCCCCACGAACTTACCACCGTGGAGGCAGCCAGCGAAGCCATGGTCAGTGGCGACCCTAAGTTGATGAGACTGGGCATGATGACAGCCCTGGCCATTGCCATTCATAACTTTCCGGAGGGCATGGCAACCTTCACCTCTGCCCTGATTGACCCGGGACTGGGCATTGCCATTGCCATCGCGGTTGCAATCCACAACATCCCAGAAGGCATTGCAGTCTCCATACCGGTATATTATGCTACCGGAAACCGCAAAAAGGCTTTCTGGCTTTCGCTCTCATCGGGATTATCAGAACCGGTCGGAGCCCTGATGGTATGGCTGGTTCTTATGCCCTTTATGTCTCCGGCAGTCATGGGGGTCATCTTTTCTGTAATAGCAGGCATCATGGTCTTCATATCCATAGATGAACTGCTGCCATCTGCTGAAAAATACGGAGAGCACCACCTTTCGATATATGGTCTCATCGCCGGGATGGCCGTGATGGCGGTAAGCCTATTGATCCTGTAACGATATGACGATGACCCCGAGCGTTGCCAGACGATTCATGAGCTATACCAGGGTTTTTACCACTTCAGATCCTGAATCCAACACCTTTCCGAGCACTCCGGGTCAGCTTGAACTTGCCCGCATTCTTGCAGGGGATCTTTCTGAGGTCGGGTGCACCGGGGTTGAAGTCGATGCGAACGGCTACGTTATGGCAACCCTTCCTGCCAACACCATGGAACCAGGACCGGTAATCGGACTGATCGCCCACATGGATACAAGTCCCGATTTCAATGGAAAGAATGTAAATCCGACCATTATCAGGTCATACAATGGTGAAAAAATTGTTTTGAACGAAGCGGGACCGGTAATCCTGGATCCCACCCTCTTTCCCGAGCTACTGAACTTCATAGGCCAGGATCTGATTGTCACCGACGGAACCACCCTGCTTGGAGCCGATGACAAGGCCGGAATAGCCGAAATCATTGAGGCTATTGATCATCTCAATAAACATCCCGAAATTCTTCACGGCAAGGTTCGAATCTGCTTCACACCGGATGAGGAGATCGGAAGGGGCGCGGATCGCTTCGATGTTGAAAAATTCGGGGCTGACTGGGCCTATACCCTGGATGGGGGTCCTCTCGGGGAACTGGAGTATGAAAATTTCAATGCCGCCTCCGCTGTGATCAGCATCCGTGGAATAAACATTCACCCGGGTACCGCCAAAAACAAAATGATCAATGCGATGCAGGTGGCCATGGATTTTCACCAGCAGCTTCCCGAATCAGACCGGCCAGAAAACACCGAGGGATATGAGGGTTTCTTCCATCTGACCCGAATGAATGGCAGCGTTGAAGAGTGCCGCCTTGAATACCTCATCCGCGATCATGATGAAACGAGGTTCGAGCTAAGAAAAGAGCGAATAAGGGAGGCCGTTGCACTGATAAACCTGAAATATAGACCCGGAACCGTCGATATCCGAATTAAGGATCAGTACCTGAACATGCGCAAGCAGATCGAATCCAGGATGCACATCGTTGAACGCGCGGCGATGGCAATGCGACAGGCCGGAATCCAGCCGTTGATTAAACCCATTCGGGGGGGAACCGACGGAGCCAGATTATCCTACATGGGCCTTCCCACCCCGAACCTCTTTACCGGTGGCCACAATTACCACGGGAAACATGAATTTATCCCGATACCATCCATGCTGAAGGCGGTGGAGATGATTGTCAACATTCTCAGGGTGACCCCTTCGTGATCTGAACAAAACCCCTTTGCAGTTGTTTGTGTGGTATGCGGATCAAAACCAAACCTTGAACCGCTTCTGAACATTTATACATTTCCGACGCACAAACCATGCTAAAAAAATTTGATGCCTTAAAGAAAAAGATGTTCCTGGTCATGGATAACCAGGGCAAGGTAATCCTTCCGGAGTTTATGCCGGATCTGAGCGATGAACAGGTTGTAAAGTCATATCGGGATATGCTGTTCGCCCGTACCGCCGATCAGATGGTGGTCAATTACCAGCGGCAGGGGAGGATATTCACCTACCCCCCAAATTACGGACAGGAGGCCATTTCAGGGGCTGCCGCCGTGGTGATGCGGGATGATGACTGGCTGGTTCCTGCTTTCAGGGAGATGGGAGCATGGCTTGCCAAAGGTGCCACCCTTAAAGAGATCTTCCTCTATTTCATGGGTTACGAAATCGGTACCCGTTTTGAAAATGCCAGGAATATGCTTCCCATATCCGTGCCCATAGCATCCCAGCTGCCACACGCCGCCGGGATCGGCTATGCCATCAACTACCATAAGCTCGACCAGGTGGTTTGGGCCTTTGTTGGTGATGGAGGTACCTCCGAAGGGGATTTTCACGAGGCGCTGAACTTTGCAGCTGTATGGAAGGCCCCTGTGATCTTTCTGGTGCAAAACAACCAGTACGCCATTTCAGTGCCTTTTAAGGCACAGACTGCCTCTGAAGGCATCGCCATCAAGGCGGTGGCCTACGGAATTCCCGGTATCCAGGTGGATGGCAACGACTTTTTCGCCATGGTCAGTGCTTTACGGGAGGCAGACAGCCATTGCCGCAGCGGTAAGGGTCCCGTTCTTATTGAAGCAGTCACCTACCGGAAGGGTTCACATACCACCTCAGACGACCCAACAAAGTACCGGACCCTGGAGGAGGAGGAGAGCTGGAATGCAAAAGATCCGCTGACCCGGCTCTCTGCCTGGCTTGAAGCCCGACAGCTTTGGAACCGTGAAGAGGAGGAACGGCTGATCGAGGATTATAAAAAAGAGATTGACCGGATCTTCATTGAGGCGGAAAACCAGCCACCCTACCCGCTTGAAGATGTGTTCAAGTACATGTATGTGGATATGCCAGATGACCTCCGCCAGCAGCAGGTTGAACACGAGCGTTTTCTGCAGTGGGCAGAGAGTCATCAGAAATCAGTTAAGCAAAACGGATAAGCGGAAAGGAGCAGCATATGAAAATCATGAACATGGTCAACGCGGTCAACGACGCACTGGATATCAAACTGGGAGAGGATCCCAACGTAGTGGTTTACGGCGAGGATGTCGGCGTTGAAGGCGGCGTATTCAGGGTCACCGAGGGCTTGCAGAAGAAATATGGCGAATCGAGGGTTTTTGACTCCCCGCTGGCTGAATCAGCAATAGTCGGAACCGCAGTGGGTATGGCCGCAGCAGGATTGAGACCCGTTGTGGAAATGCAGTTTTCAGGGTTCTCCTACCCTGCTGTAAATCAAATAATTTCGCACCTGGCAAGGATGCATAACCGCACACGCGGAAGGTACCGGATGCCGGTTGTTGTAAGGATGCCTTACGGTGGAGGCATCAACGCACTCGAACACCACAGTGAAAGTATGGAAGCCCTTTACGGACATATGCCCGGACTCAAGGTGGTCATCCCCTCAACCCCCGGCGACGCCAAGGGCCTCCTCATAGCAGCCATCGAATCTGACGATCCGGTCATTTTCATGGAACCAAAAAGGATTTACCGGGCCATCAAGCAGGAGGTTAACGAAGAGAAGTACAGCATTCCTATTGGCAAGGCCAGGGTGCTTTCACCGGGTACCGACGTGACGGTGGTTGCCTATGGTGCCTTGATACGCGAGGTTCAGAAGGCGATGATCAAACTTAAGGAGGCGGGAATTTCAGCTGAATTGATCGACCTGAGAACCATTTACCCCATTGACAAGGAGACGATTACCCAGTCGGTCAAAAAAACAGGGAGACTGGTGTTTGTTGCAGAGGGTCCGACCACCTTTGGTGTGGGTGCTGAAATTATGGCCATTGCGAATGAGGAGGCCTTTTTATATCTTGAGGCTCCACCAAAGCGTGTGACCGGTTTCGACACCATCGTACCGCTGCCCCGGGGCGAACATTATTACCTGATCTCACCGGAGAAGATATTTTATGAAATCCAGAAAACCGTGAAATTTTAGTCCCATGAGATACATTTTCAAATTTCCAGATATCGGTGAGGGACTGGATGAAGGTACCATTGCTGAATGGTACATCGACAAGGGCCAGATGGTGGAGATGGGGCAACCCCTGGTGAAGATGGAGACCGACAAGGTGGTAACCGATATACCATCGCCCAGGACCGGCCGGATCGTGGCGCTCTATGGTAAGGTTGGCGAAACCATCCATGTGGGGAGCCCCCTTGTTGAAATTGATCTCCCGGGGATCGAGGGAGAGGCTGCAAGGGAAGAGGCTCTAAAACCCGCTTTCGAGCCCGTGACTGAGGAGGGAGCAGGCGTGGTCGGGACACTTGAAATTGCTGACAACAGCGCATACCTTCCGTCATCTGAGGAAATGGGTATCGCAAAGGATTCATCACGGGGCAGTTCTGTGACCGGAAAAAAGGTGCTTGCCACCCCTGTTGCGAGGGCAATGGCCAGAGAGATGAACATTGATATCACACAGGTCAGGGGAACAGGACCGGCCGGTCGGGTCACGAAACTTGACATTACCCGTTACAGTCCTGCAGATAACGCCCCAGTTACCAGAGCTGCAGTGAAGGCCGATGATATGCCGGTTGAGATCCTGCAGCTTTCGCAGATACGAAAGACCATTGCCAAAAACATGGTAAGGTCAAAGCAGCAGGCTGCTCATATGACCGTCTTCGATGAGGTCGAAGTGAGCGAACTGATCAGGATAAGAAACAAATTCAAGGTTCAACTGGCAGAGGAGGGGATCAAGCTCTCCTACCTGCCCTTCATCCTTAAGGCGGTTGCCCTGGCACTCAAGGCCCATCCCGTACTCAATTCGGAGATGGATCTGGAAGGTGGACGACTGATTGTCAAAAAATATTACAATCTTGGCATTGCGGTTGATACCGAAGAGGGACTGGTGGTTCCGGTCATACGGAATGCCGACCGGCAGTCAATTAAAGAACTGGCTTCCGCCGTTGGCAGGATCTCAGACCGGGCAAGGAAACGTGAGCTTACGCTGGATGATATGAAAGAGGGGACCTTTACGCTCACCAATTTCGGATCGATCGGCGGACAATTCGCGGTGCCGGTGATCAATTTTCCCCAAGCCGCCATTCTGGGTGTCGGCCGAATGGTTGAAAAGCCGGTCGTCGTCAATGGTACTGTGGTCGCGGGAACCATGCTGCCCCTTTCACTTTCGGTGGATCACCGGATCGTTGACGGAGGTGAGGTGGCCCGGTTCATGAACAAGCTGCTTACCTACCTGGGCGACCCCGCCGCATTGCTAATTGGCTAATAACCTGAAATACGATCCTAATGAAATACGATCTTATCATCATCGGCGCCGGTCCTGCCGGATATGTGGCTGCCATCCGCGCCGGCCAGATGGGCATGAAAACGGTCCTTCTTGAGAAAAAGGATGTTGGAGGAATGTGCCTCAACTGGGGATGCATTCCTACCAAGGCCCTGATTGAAAGTGCAAAGTTTTACAACCGGATCAAGTCGGCCGAAAACCTCGGTATCGACGGCATTGATCACGAAAAACTCTTTTTCAACTGGACCAACGCCAAGAAGCGTTCCGGCAAAATTGTCACCAAACTGACTGCCGGCATCAACTTTCTTCTGAAAAAGAACGGTGTGGAGGTGATCAGGGGTGAGGCCCGCATCACATCACCGAAAAGCGTAAGCGTTCAGAACCGTTCGCTTGAAGCTGATAATATCCTCATTGCTACCGGATCCTATCCGGCACCGGTGAAGCTCGCTATTCCTGAAGAGAAACTGCTTCAGATCGAGCATCTCACCAACCTTGAAGCCCTGCCACCAAAAATCGCCCTTTTCGGACACGGTGGCAATGTGCTTGAACTGGCCCAGCTGTTCAGAATGGTTGACCGTGAGGTAACCATCATCAGTCCTGCAGACAACATCATGCCCGGGATCGACCAGTATCTAACCCAATACCTCCTTAAGCGAATACGTGGGCTCGGAATCCGGATCCTTGAGCAGACCAAGCCTGAAATGGACGCAGAAGGAAACCTGGTATGCGGAATAGAGGTGGTCAACTTCGATCTGCTGATCAACTGCTCATGGCGCGGAGCCGTGGTTCCGCCCTCCGATGTGCACATTGAACTCGACGAAAACGGCTTCATCCAGGTTAACGACACCCTTCAAACCTCGGTTGAGAGCATCTATGCCGCCGGGGATGTCAACGGACTCTCCTACCTGGCCCACGCCGCATCCGCTCAGGGTGTATTTGCAGTAAATCATATGCAGGGAGTTCAGGGGAGCATGGACCTCAAGAAGTTTCCGATCAACATATACACGGTGCCCGAGGTGGCCCAGATCGGACTCACCGAAGCTGAGATCCGGGAAAAAGGACTGGAGTACAAGATCGGAGAATTCCCCATGTCGGCAAACGCAAAAGCTCTGGCTGAGGATTCGCCGGAGGGACTGATCAGGGTGCTGAGTGAAAAACATTACGGAGAGGTGCTGGGTGTTCAGATCATAGCTGCCAACGCAACCGATCTGATCGCTGAAGCAGCTGCATTCATGTCTGTTGAGGCAACCGTTTACGATGTGGCGCGCACCGTGCACGCCCATCCAACAGTATCCGAGGTGTTTCTCGAAGCGGGAATGGATGCGGCGGATAAGCCGATACATAAATAAGGC
>CAYGOU010000025.1:0-17073 GCA_964351455.1 uncultured Porphyromonadaceae bacterium | reverse complement strand
ATGACCGGTTTTTCGAGGGGTACCGAAACATAAGAGCGCCAGGAGGTGCGCTGCTTCATCAGATCTGACTTGAGTGGTTCCATGCCTGCAGTTTGGGTCTAAGTTATTTAATTTCGGATTGCTTTCTATCTTTACCGGACAAGTCAATACAAACAAAAATCCTGTAATAAAATGAAAAAAGCTATTACCCTAATTACCCTACTGGTTTGGGTTTCAAGTGGTTTCGCTACCCTAAAGGCCCAGCACCTTAATAAGTTGACCCAGAAAGAGATGGATGAAGGATGGGTGCTTCTTTTTGATGGTAAGTCGATGGACCAGTGGCGCTGCTACAAAATGGATAAGGTTCAGGGATGGGCCATTGAAGAGCATGCCATGAAGGCACTTGGCCTGCCCCACGGACAGAATGGAGATATCATTACAAAGGAAAAATTTGCCGATTTTGAACTCTACCTCGAATGGAAAATAGGGGAACGTTCAAATTCAGGAATCTTCTTTCATGTAGTCGAAGCCGATCAGTACTCAACGGTTTACATGACCGGTCCTGAATACCAGCTGCTCGATGATGCGGGGTTTCCCGAAACGTCGCCCGTTCACAATTCTGCCGCCAATTATGACGTTCACCCCCCCAAATTTGCCCAGATCAAAACCCTCGATGAGTGGAACAGCACGCGGATTGTGGTAAAAGGCCCGAAGGTTGAGCATTACCTCAACGGCCGCAAGGTGGTTGAGTATGAAAGATGGACCCCCGAGTGGATTGAGATGAAGAACAACAGCAAGTGGAAGAATGCCGAGGGCTATGGCAAATACAAGGAGGGACACATTGCCCTTCAGGATCATGGCGGTACCTGCATGTTCAGAAACATCAAGATCAAAAAATTGTAGGCACCTCTTCTGACTATATGGCCCGCATCCGGCTCCTTTATCTTATACTTTCAGTGCTCACGGTGGCCTCCTGTAAGCCCGCAGCCAGAAGTGCAGGTGAAGCCGCCCGGGCTGAATTGGAGCTTCATCCCCAATCGCGTCTGAGTGATCTTTATAAATATTTCTTTCAGGATGTTTTTGGTCCCGGACACCTGGTCAGCGACCCTGCAGGAGCCGCATCATATCTCGACCGGGAGCTGGCCCGTGCGATTGGCTACGAGGATTTCGACCTCCAGGAGCTGATCTACAGAAAGCAGTTCGTAAGGGTCAACCTGAGGGTCGTTGCCGCGGGTAGAGTTGACAAACAGACCTTCATGACCGCCTTTCTTGAAAGCGCAAATTCTTTCAGGATCCCTGAGGTAAGCGAGTGGCACAAAGAATGGAGGCGAATCGAACGGGTGCTGAGAAAAAGTTATGCCCATCTGCCCGGGTACGACGATGACCGTAGATATATTGACAGTCTGCTGACAGCCGGCGATTATGTGGTGCATCACAGCCAGGATTATATCAATACATACGATCCGCACTACCGGATTATCCACCGGGATCAGATGAAACTTCTGAATCTCAAGGAGTGATTGCGAATTCTTAACAGATCAATTTTTTGACTAATTTCAAAATAAAAAATGGCTGAAAATCCCAACAACAGGCAATATACCAACGGTGAGATCACCGTCTTCTGGAAACCCGAAACCTGCATCCACGCAACCATATGCTTCATGAAGCTGCGCAAGGTATTCAACCCCGCCAAAAGGCCATGGGTGGATATGAGCGGAGCCTCAACTGAAGAGATCATCAAGGTGGTGGATCAGTGTCCGACCGACGCTCTTACCTGGAAATGGAACAAGGATCTTACCGATGCAGAGAAAACACGGCCCAAAGGAGAGGCGGCTGCCGATGAGGTGGTGCCAACTCCGGTGACCGATGTCATGATCATTGAGAATGGTCCGGCCATCATCAAGGGCAAATTCAAGGTTACCGACGGTACCGGCAAGCTGATTGAAACTTCAGGCCAGATCGCTATCTGCCGGTGCGGAGCCTCCCGGAACAAACCCTTCTGCGACGGCACCCATCACGTGACCGGATTCAAGGGTTGATCGCCGGGCGGAGCTAAATGAAAAAGGGGGCTCAATGGCCCCCTCTTTTTTTTACCGGCTGAAGCGGTGTGACTGGTAGTCTAATTTCCGTCAGGCAGGTTGATCTCCACATTGTTGCGGTAATCGCCCAGCAGGTGCTCAGCGAAGTAGTACCACATCAACCTCTCGAAGTAGTTGCTGTAATTTCCGAATCCGTGACGCTGACCGGGCATCGGCATGTAGTCGAAGCGTTTTCCTGCGGCAATCAACTGATCGGCTACCCTGATTGAATTGCCCGGATGAACGTTGTTGTCGATCTCTCCGTGTACCAGCAGCAGATGCCCCTTGAGATTCTTGGCAAGATCCTGGTTTTTGGGAACCTTCGCCTCAAACTTGGTAATGAACTCTTTCTCCTGCTTCACCGTATCTTCGGCAGTCCAGGGATATCCACCCTCAATCTTCTCCTCTTTTTTCTCTTTGTCAACGTTCTCTTTCTTCTTCTTGACCTCCTTGGTAATCTCCTTTACACCGTGGTGGGTTTCTCCCCACCAGAGGTTGTAGATGTTGTTGTCGTGGTTCCCTGCCGATGAAACCGCAACATCATAAAAATCGGGATAGGAGAGGAGCGCTGCCGTTGACATGAAACCTCCTCCCGAATGGCCGTAAATGCCCACGCGGGTGATGTCGATGAAATCGTAACGGTCGGCCAGCTGCTCAAGTCCGTATTTGTCGTCGGCCAGGGCATAGTCGCGAAGATTGTCGTAGCCGAAGGTGTGATAATACTTGTCGCGCATCGGACTTCCGCCCCGGTGGCCCATGGCGACGGTGACGAATCCAAGCTGGGCGAGTGCCGTGTTGTAACGACCGGTTGCGCTCCAGGGCATTGAAAACGACTCAACCTGCGGACCCGGATAGACATAAGAAATGATCGGGTACTTTCTTCCCTCTTCCAACTTGAAAGGGAGATGCATGACTCCGTATAGATCGGTTAATCCGTCGAGAGCCTTAACCTTGAAGCGGGTAGGCATTTGCCAACCGGTTTCATAAAGGCGTCTGAGGTCGGTTTCGCCCAACTCAAGCAGAACATTCCCCTTGTTGTCGCGAAGCACCGATTTGGGTGCCAGGTCTGCGCGAGAGTAAGTGTCGACGAAATATTTGCTGCTTTTCTCCGGCATGCTCAGCGAATGAGTGGCATCCTCAGGAGTGAGCAACTTCAAGTCGCTGCCATCGAAATTTACCCGGTAAATCATCGAATAATAGGGATCGATCCCTGGTTCACGGCCGAAGGCTTCGAAGTATAGAACCCGGTTAAGGGTGTCGATCCTCTCAACACCTCCGCAAACAAAATTTCCCTTGGTAATGGCATTTTTGAGATTTCCATCACCGTCATAAAGGTAAAACTGACCGAATCCTGTGCGTGCTGACCACCAGATCATCTCCTTGCCATCGTTTATGGGATGGAGCCTGCTGTATGACCAGTTGAAATAGGGCTCATCGATTTCTGAGAAAACCATCTTCGATTCTCCGGTTTCGGTGTCGGCGAGGCAGATCTCTTTCTTGGCACAGGTGCGGTCGAGCCGGATGAAAAGAATTACATCGGTGCGTTCTTCAATGGTTTGTGCATTCAGGGTTTGGTCCTTCCACTTTTCTGTGTTCATTTTCAAGCCCTTTTTCTCCTCCACATCAAAGACCCACAATTCGGTCTGCGGCACATGCTCCTCTCCCGGCATGGCATAGCGATAGGTTTCAAGTTCGGGCCTGGGATTCTTCAGCACGTTGATCACCCACAGGTCACTGACCTTACGCGAATCGGATCGTTCAGAATAGAGTTTGGTGCCGTTCTTGAACCAGCGGGCATTGGCCCTCAGCCGTTTACCCGAAGTGGTGTCGCTTCCGTTTGCCTGCCATGAATAGAACCGTTCGCCGTCGGTGGTCAGCTGATGTTCGGTGCTGTCGGGATCATCGGCCTTCATCAGAAAGAGGTTGTGGTCTTTGGCAAAAACGATCCAGGTTGAATCCTTGTTGAATGATTTCCATGAATCATCTTTTTTCTTCTCCTTTTTGATGGTATCGACCAGGTTGATCTCCTTGGTTTTCAGGATAAACTCAAACTTGAAGCTGTCGACTTCAAAGGTGAAGGAGTTCTTGTCATCCTTGAATTCGATTTTTTTGATGTCGGGATCCAGCGGATTGAGAATCTTGTGGATCTTCTGGTTCACCTCCGACACCAGTTCATAATTGTCAAACAGCGGAACCCGGCTTTTTTTAGCCGGATCAACCAGCCAATAAAAATTGCCATCGGATGTCTTGTAGGAGTACCAGAATGTTTCACTCTCCTTCAACCAGTTGGGTCTGACCGAGGTACTGCCAACCATCTTGTTTAGATTGCCGGCGCTGTACTTTTCAGCAGCCCTGAAATCGGCCTTTTGACCCATTGCGGTCAGGCCGACCAAAGCCAGTGGCAGCAGCAGGAAGAACTTTTTCATAGGAATTTTAATAAGGTTGGTAAATGTTTAGTAATGTGTCTAAAATAGGCAGATTATGCAGCCGTTCGGCTCTTTTAACAATTTTTAATAGTTGGATTCAGGCTTCAGGGAATCGGTTGCACGCTGCCAGATCTCCCAGCCTGCTTCAAATTTAGGATTCATCTCCCGCAACATCAGCGCTGTTGCAAGTGCCTCACTGAATTTGCCCTCCGCAAGCTGGCACTGTGCCTGCAAAACCAGGGCCGGTTCCCAGTCGGGCAGCAGACTGGTCAGTTGTTGCGAAATTCTAACGGCCTCTTCAACCTTTTCAAGCTTAAGCTGAATGTAGCCCAGATACAACAGGGCCATTTCGTCATCCGGATTGCCTCTCAGAAACTGACGGTAGCAAGAGTCTGCTTCGATCAGCTCGCCGGCCAGATATTGCTGCCGGCACGATAAATCCTGCTTGCTCTGGCGTTGTATGACCGTACAGACCGGAAGGCCGTTTACGTTGATCCGGTGAACCTCCTGCCCGTTCGGCCATCTTTGGTTCATGAACAGGGAGGGCGACATACCGGTTTTAACGAAAATTCCCCAGTCCCAGTTTTCAAGGGATCTTTCATGCCATGGGATGTAAACAACTTTGCGGATGTTTTTGGTTTGATTCAGATAGGGTTGCAGCGGAAAATTACTGGCAACGATTACCTCCTTCTCCCCTGGCTGGTCTGAAAGGTGCCGGTCGAGCCATCGCAGGGCAGGTCCCACTGAATGGTAGTAGTAGTCGGTCTCATACCGCTGCCAGGCTCCCCCGAAACCGCCTGCGAGTCTGTTAAAATAAACATACGCTACAGGGTGGTTTCTCGCGATGTGCAGGGCAGGAGCAAGCAGTCCGGCTATGATCAGCAGAATGAGAGGGAGCTTTAATCGCAGGTTCGCTGCTTTGCTGAGTAAAGCGATCCAGCCGGCGGCAGAAAGAATACTGAGGGGCGGCACCACAAAGAGAAGGTGCCTCATGCCCCCGTAGAGATTCGAATCCTGCACGATGACCCAGAAAACCGGAAAGAGAATGGCGAATAATATCAGTGACCAAGCCACGGGGTCTCTCTTCCAGGAGAGGAATGGAATTGCGAAGAGCCCTGCAAGTAAGACAACAGGAGTGGTCATCGCAATGAATTTTATAGGGTAATACCACGGCAGATCCTCCGACCAAAGCAATCTCCCCTCAAAGAGCTGCCTGATGCTCACCTGGTAGCGGGTCATCTCACGGAGCGCCTCCAGGGGCCGGCTCAGGGGTTCAATTCTTGCCCAAGGCCAGTCTATGATTCCGCCGAACCAGGCCGCCACAAACATCAGAACCAGGGAGCCGACCATCGTACTGAAGAACTTCAGGTTTATAGGTTCTGACAAACGCTTCGCAGGTCTTTTCATCCAACCATGAATCAGTGAAAAGAAAGCCACCATGGGCATCAGAACCAGACCTCCGGCACGGATCGAAAGCGCCAGCGTAGTGCCCGCCAGCATCCCCGCAAGGGGCCAGAGACGAATCCGCGGAAAGGGACGTATGAAGCGGATCATCGACCAGAGGGTGAGCAGATAGGCAAAAGCAAAGGGGACGTCCTTCAGGTTGTTGAAACTGTGACCCAGAAAGCGGGGTGAGAGCAGTAGCAGGAGCATGGCCAGGATCCCTGCCCAGGCACCGGCAAGTTCCATCGCCAGCAGTCCGCATACCCAGATGGTGGCCGCCCCGAAAAGGGCATTGGTCAGATGCCTGACCAGCCAGGGATTGCCGGTTTTGAGCAGGCTTTCAATCCGGTATGCGAGGTTGTCGACCGACTGGCCGTAGAGCCGCAGATGGGTTTCAGGCGTATGCAGGGCTGCGGTGTCGAGCCCATTGCTTGAATAGTACCGCATAACCAGGGATGCATGTTCATGGTGCACCGGTTCGTCGCCTGATATGCCGGCATCGAGGCTTAGTATCGGCAGGAGTATGAAAATCAGTATTACAAGGAGTTTGAAGATCCTGACAGGATCATGCAGAAATCCGGACTTTTCAGGCAGGATTCTCATCCCGGAGTTATTGGTGAAACTCCTTTACAAAATAGATGGGCCGCTGCTGACTCTCCTTGTAAATGCGGTAGACATATTCTCCCAGGATCCCCAGAAAGGTCAGCTGTATCGATCCCAGAAAATAGATGCTCAGCAGGGTGGATGACCAACCGGGAATAGCGAAGCCGGCGATTTTGGCCACCAGGGTGTAGAGTCCGGCCGCAAAGAATACCAGAATGCCCGTAAGGCCAAGGTAGAGGCAAATTTTTACAGGAAGTTTTGAAAACGAAAAGATGGCATCCGAACCCAGATTGATCAGCTTTGCGGTGGTCATTTTTGACCTGCCGGATTTTCGCGGAGACCGTGAATATTCGATAAAACCCTGTCTGAAACCGATCAGCTTTCTGAGTCCCGGCAGGTACCGTATCGTCTCCCTGAATGATAGGATTGCTTCGAGTGCCTGCCGGTTCATGGCAGAGAAATGGCCTGCATCCTCAACATCCCCAAAGCCTGATACAGTTCTGAATAACCTGTGAAACAGGTGGTTTAGCAGTCTTCTTCGCCGCTCCCCCGCTCCGGCACGTTTTCCTGACACAACATCCCACTGGCCGCTTTTGATCATCTGATACATTTGCGGTATAAGTTCCGGGGGATCCTCCAGGTCACCATCGAGCATCACCACACACGAGCCGAGTGCATGCTTCAGTCCTGCCGTAAAGGCAGCCTGATGGCCGAAGTTTTTTGAAAGTACCAGGATTTTAATCCGCTGTTCGGCACTCCTGGCAGCCATCAGCAGGCTCATGGTTTGATCCGACGAGCCGTCGTCAACAAAGATGATCTCAAAATCCTCTGTCAGCGATGATACCGATGAAAGGGTTCGCCCCACCAGCTCTTCGGCCAGGGATTCTTCATTGTAGAGAGGGATGACAACCGACAGGTCCATACTTTGCGGAAGCTGATCTCCATAAAGATAGAAAAAAAAGGCAGAGGTTCTTGCGAACCCCTGCCCTGAAAAGCTTTTCGCCCGGCTTACACCTCTATCCAGATGTTGCCTTCGCGGTTTGACCTGACCACCGATTCGATGAAGCGCATGCCCCTCACCCCGTCATCGATGCCGGGGAATTGTCCGGGTACGGTTGCCTCCTTGCGGATGGCCTTGGCTGCTCCTTTGTAAAGATTGCCGAATGCTTCGTAAATCCCTTCGGGATGGCCCGGGGGGAGAACAAAGCTTTCGCGGGCAAAGTTGGAGAGGTATCCATAACCCGGCTTTATCACCTGGTAGGGCTCTCCTTCGCGGAACATCTTCAGTTCATTGGGATTCTCCTGTTCCCAGTGAAAGGCACCGGTGGTACCGTAAACGCTGATCTGCAGGTTGTTTTCCTCGCCGGTTGCGATCTGTGAAGAGCAGATCACACCGGTCAGGTTCTCATCAAATCTGAGCAAAACGTTGCCATCGACATCCAGCGGATTGTCGGGTTTAAGATTGCTCAAAACGGCCAGAACCTTCCGGATTTTCAATCCTGTTGTGTATTCGATCAGGTTAAAGGCGTGCACTCCGATGTCGCCCATGCAGGAGCTGATCCCCGAAATCTTGGGATCCAGTCTCCAGGTAGCCAGTTTGGCTTCGCCACCATGGATGATGGGGTTGATCCAGCCCTGTAAATATTTCGCCTCAACCCGCTGTATGGTACCGATGGCGCCGGCTTCAATTCTGCTGCGCATCTCGCGCACCATCGGGTAACCGGTATAGGTGTGGGTCAGGGCAAAGACCAGGCGCTCCTTTTCTGCCAGCCTCTGAAGCTCTTCGGCCTCGGCCGAGGTGAGTGTTACCGGTTTTTCACAGATGACGTGAAAGCCGTTGGCAAGCAGTTTACGGGCATGGTCGAAGTGGAGGTAATTTGGGGTTACGATTGAAACCACCTGCATACGCTCATGTTCCGTAAGGGACATTTCACCCTGTATGAAGGCATCGATGTGGGGATATATCCGATTGAGGTCAAGGTCCTCCTCACGGGCAAACTCTTTTGCCCTTTCATAATCGGCATCCGGAACGCCGCCCAGGTATTCATATGCATTGGCGATCTTGGCTGCAATCCGGTGAGCCCCCCCGATGAAGGCCCCCTTTCCGCCGCCGATCATGCCCCAGCGTAGTTTTTTCATAACAGAATCTGATTAGGCTGTTACAGCCTGGTTCTTTTTACGGATAACGGTAAATACAATGCCAAATATTACGATCAGCAGGGCTGGCAATACGGCCGTGTAACGTAGGATCTCATCGCCCGTGGCCCCTGAATCGCTCAAATAGCCTGAAATGGGAAGGAAAATGGAGGTTGAGAGCATACCGGCACCTCCGAAAATGGATAGTCCGAGAGCTCCGGTTTCGGGCATTCGCTCCGATACAAAACCAAGCATGGTGGGCCAGAAGAAACAGATACCGATGGCAAACACACCGGCTGAAAGAAACAGGGCCACTGAACCCGATACATAGCTCATCAGGAGCAGTCCGATCAGGCTGAAAACGGCCGAAAACATAAGCATACCGGTGGTGTTGATGCGGTGAACAATCGGACCGGCGAATGCACGGCCAATGGCCATGATGCCGTTGATGAAGGCGAGAACCAGAATGGCACTGGTTCCGGTATCGCTCAGCAGGGTGCTGATCCGTTGTCCGGTTGTCAGCTCGGTGGCGGCTGTAAGCAGCATGCAGAAGAGCATAATCAGGAAGAGAGGCTTGAATATGGATTTCCACATTGCACCGTATGAAACACCCATGGAAACCCTTTCAGTTTGCGGAAATTTTTGTCCCCACATTAAAGCCCCGTAAATGACCAGCGGAACCACCAGGGTTGCTACCAGGTATGGCCATGAAAGGGCCAGAACATCCATGATCAGGTAAGCTGCCAGACTGCCGATCACGATGCCTCCGGGAAACCATACATGGAACCGGTTGAGCATTTTGGTTTTGGCATCCGGATAAATCGTGGCTACCAGCGGATTGCAACCGGCTTCAATGCTTCCGTTACCCACTCCGATGAAGAGGGTGCCGATAAAAAGCGTCCAGAATCCACCGGCGAAAATGGTCAGCACGATGCCGATCAGGTGAAGGAAAAAGGCAATTCTCACAAATCGCTTCATGCCGATGACATCCACAAGCGGCCCTCCAACGAACTGTGCCAGGGTGAATCCCCAGAAGGCTGTTCCGATGGCCCAACCCATCTGCTGCCCGGTCAGAACAAAATCATTTTCCCAGATCGGCTCCAGACTTGCCCGGATGGCAAAGGTCATGGCCGTTGCGATGAGCGCAATGCAACTCATCCAGAACAACCGCATGGCATTGTACTTCTGCTCTTTCATGTTGATATGTTTTTTGTTTCAGATTTGGTTTACAGAGGGCTAAATTTAGGAGAAATTACCATTTTTAAAAACCGGCCGGGAAATATTAAATTTGAGACCATTCAACAGAAGTTGCATTACACTTAAAGAATCAGCATCATGGCAAGACCTGTAACCCTTTTTACCGGCCAGTGGGCCGACCTGACATTTCCGGTGATCTGTGAGAAAGCGGCCGGTTTTGGATACGACGGACTGGAACTGGCCTGCTGGGGCGATCATTTTGAGGTGTATAAAGCCACGCAGGCATATTGCGACGGGCGCCGTGAAATCCTGGCAAAACAAGGACTCAAAACCTGGGCAATCGCAAATCACCTGGTGGGACAGGCGGTGGCCGACCGCATCGACATCCGCCACAAGTCAATTCTGCCCGAATATGTGTGGGGTGACGGTAAGCCTGACGGGGTCAGAAAAAGAGCCGCGGATGAGATGGTGAGAACCGCTGAGGCTGCCAAAAGACTTGGCGTTGGTGTGGTAAACGGCTTTACCGGCAGTCCGGTCTGGCATCTCAATTACTCCTTTCCGCCGGTTCCTAAATCCATGATCGATGATGGATTTGCCGAATTTGCCGCCCTCTGGAAACCGATCCTGGATGAGTTCAAAAACCTGGGGATCAAATTTGCCCTGGAGGTTCATCCTACCGAAATCGCCTTTGACATTGTTACGGCTGAAAGAGCCCTGCAGGAGCTTAACCATCATCCCGCCTTCGGATTCAACTACGATCCCAGCCATTTCGGTTACCAGGGGGTCGACTACATCGGGTTTATCTACAAGTTTGCTCAAAGGATTTTTCATGTCCACATGAAAGATGTGGGCTGGTCGCCCTACCCGACAGAGGCTGGGGTTTTCGGTGGACATATTGATTTCGGCGATCGCCGTCGCTATTGGGATTTCAGGAGTCTTGGCCGGGGCAACATTGAGTTCGAGGAGATCATCCGGGCCCTGAACCGCATCCAATATGCCGGTCCCCTTTCAGTAGAGTGGGAAGACAGCGGCATGGACCGCGAACATGGGGCCGCTGAAGCGTGCGATTATGTCAGGAGCGTTGATTTTCCGGGATCTGAACTGGCCTTTGACGCCGCCTTCGACCGGTAAGAAGCTGCTTAGAGGTAGCGCTCCAGCAGTTTTTTGGTGAGCATGATTCCCTCCTCTTCGGTGTAGTCGCTGCCTTCGTATTCAATGCCGATATAACCCCGGTAGCCCGACTTTTTTACGATCTGCATCATGCGGTCAAAGTCGATGCTGGTTTCATTTCCTGCAGCATCAAAATCGTAGGATTTTGCACTGACTCCTTTAGCAAAAGGCATCAGTTCGGCCATGCCCTTATATCGGTCGTACTCTTCGCGGCTGCTGATCCTGAAATTACCGAAATCCGGAAGGGTACCCACGTTGGGTAGGTTCACCGTACGGATAACATCGGCGAGCCACCCTCCGTTGGATGAAAGTCCCCCATGGTTTTCAACGATGATGCTGATTTCCTGTTTCTGGGCATAGGCGGCAAGCTGGTACAGTCCGCTGACCGCGTTCCTTCCGAGTTCGTCGTAATCCCCCTCTCCTGCTGCATTGACGCGGATCGAGTGGCAGCCCAGAAAGCGGGCTGCATCCACCCATTTGTAATGGTTCTCAACCGCTTCGGCACGTCTTTCAGGGTTCAGCGCTCCAAGCTCTCCCTCCCCGTCGACCATGATCAGCACATTGGTCACCCCATGATAATCCGTGATTCTTTTGAGCTCTGCAAGGTAGTTCGGATTGACCTCATGATGACCGAAAAAGGAGCTCACATATTCAACTGCGGTAATCCCAAAATCCCGCTTGGCCTTCACCGGAAACTCAAAATTGTCAAGCATATTGCCCTGTAGGGCCCGATGCAACGACCATTGGGCCAGTGAAATTTGGAACCAGGGCTCAGCTTTTCCGCATGAGTTGAAGAGCATGGGGGAGGTGGCCAGGGCAGCCGACACCACAGCCGAACTTCTCACAAAAGTGCGTCGGTTCATGGGGTGGCTGTTACAGTTTTCTGATCCAGATGTTACGATACTGTACCTTATTGCCGTGATCCTGTAAAAGCAGGGGGGCATCACCGTGCGCCTTGTAAAAGGGTTCGCCGGCGTAAACAGAGGTGCCCTGGATCACGAAGCGGTCCTGAATCAGCACCCCGTTGTGCAGCACCGTAATGACGGCATGACTCTCCAGGGTTCCGTCGGGATGAAACCTGGGGGCCTTGAAGATGATGTCATAAGTTTGCCACCTTCCCGGTTTCCTTGAGGCGTTTACCAGGGGCGAAGATTGTTTGTAAATCGACCCTGCCTGTCCGTTATAGTAGGTTTCGTTCTCATAGGAGTCAAGCACCTGCACCTCGTACCTTGATTGCAGATATACACCGCTGTTGCCCTTCCCCTGTCCTTTGAGTTTCTTTTCGCACAACGGAGTGCGGAATTCAACATGAAGCTGGCAATCACCGAATGAATCCCGGGTCATGATGTCGCCGGTTCCGTTGACACGCATCCGGTTAATGATGGTCGACCATCGGGCCTCCCCTCCCCTGCCCATCCAGTTGGACAGGTCTGACGACCACCTGAAGAGAACTACGGCGTCTGAAGGAGGAGCGCACATCCTGTTGCGGTCAACTTTCGGAGGTTTCTGGCTCCAATCCTCAGTGGCAGCCGGATCCTGTGCCCTGACGGCCGAAAAAACAACCATAAGCGTACAAAAGAGTAGTATTCGTTTCATCTTACTGATGGTATTATTTTGTAATAATCATGTACAATTCGAGCGATTCAGCCTGAATCGGTTACTTCAGGCTGCACGTTCCCTCACTCTCCCAGTTGCCATGGTTCACGGTACTGCGGACGAATCAGCAGGTTTCCGGCGGCCTCGTTGAAATACCCGGTTTCACCATCCCAATGAAGGGTCTCGCCACTGCGGTAGGCAATGTTTCCCATGTGCGCAACGCGGGCCACTGCGCTGGCGACCTCAGCATTGCATGCTGTGTCGCGATTGCGGCTTTTGACGGCATCCAGAAAATTTCTCACATGCTTTTGCAGGTCGGCACCGTCTGAGGCCTGCGGTTCAACCGGCTCAATGGCCGGAGATCCGTTCCTTTCAGCGGGTACCACCTTCCAGAAATTGCGGTTGGCCAGCAGTAGGCCGTTTTCGCCATGGAAGATCAGACCGTGGTCCATGTTGTATTCATTGACCTCCTGTCCGAAATCGTTTACCCATGAGAGAACCATATCACCGAAGCGGTAATCAACCCTCAGTCTGTCAGGAGTTTCCATGTCATCATCCGGAAAGACGAGGTTGCCCCCATCGGCGCTGATCTGCCGGGGATGGTTGATGTTGAGGCCCCACATTGCCATGTCAATCAGGTGTACGCCCCAGTCGGTCATCTTACCACCTGCATAATCCCAGAACCATCTGAAGTTGTAGTGAAACCGGTTGAGGTTAAAGGGCCTGAGCGGTGCCGGTCCGAGCCAAAGATCGTAATTGACTCCCGGTGGTACCGGGGCATCTGGAACTTTGGGAACGGAATTGCCACCATATCGCCAGACGTCCACCCGGTTGATGTGACCCAGCTTGTCAGATTGCAGAAAGTCGACCATGCTTTTCCAGTGGGATCCACTACGCTGCCACTGGCCTACCTGAATCACTCTTTGATATTTTCTTCCGGCTTCAACCATCTTTTCGGCCTCGAATATGGAGTTGGCCATGGGTTTTTCAACATAGACATCCTTGCCGGCCTGGCAGGCCATGATGGTCATCAGGGCGTGCCAGTGGTCGGGGGTCGAGATGATTACCGCATCAATATCGCGCCGGTCGAGCATTCTCCTGAAATCCTCCATCAGGTCGGGCTTTGGAATCGGAAGCTGCTGTTCGTAGGCAAAGGTGGTCAGGTCGGCCGCACGCCGGTCAAGCATCTGCCGGTCGATGTCGCATATGGCCGCCACCTCCACATCCGGTTCCCTGATGAATTGGGTAATGTTGGTGTAGCCCATGTTTCTGCAACCGATCAGGCCTACCCTGATCCGGTCATTGGCCCCCGATCGGCGGGCACAAGCACCGCCGATCAAGGATGCCGGCAACAGGGAATAGATCCCTGCCGAGGCTGCCAGGGATCCGCCCTCCCTCAGAAACTGCCTTCTGCTTCTACCCATTCGTGTCAGATTTTGGGTAGCTTCCAGGGATCCCGGTATACGGGGGTTATCATGCGTGTTGCCTCTTCGTTTGCCTTAAACTCGCTCTTTTCAGCATCCCAGTAAATCTTGCTGCCTGTTTTATAGGCGATGTTTCCCATGTGTGACATGCAGGCCACTGCCCGCCCGATGGTGGGGTTGGCGTTGGTATTGCGGTCGTTGGCGCGGATGCATTTAACAAAGTTTTCCATGTTCAGGGCCAGACCCTGATTGGTGCCCGGCTGACGGGTAATCTCTTCGATTTTTAGTCCGTCTTTACCTTTTTCGGAATAAACCTCCCAGCCTCCGCGGTCAACCACCAGGGTTCCGTTGTTGCCGATGAAGGCCAAACCATGATCGCGCTTCCAGTCTCCCATTCCGATGCCCATGGCATGATCCCAAATGACGTTGAAATTTCCGAATTCGTAAATCACCTGCTGTGTATCGGGAGTTTCGATCGCGCTTTCAGGAAACGCCAGCTTTCCGCCCGAACTCATGGCTGAGACCGGCATGTCGCTGTTCATGCCTGCAAGGGCCATATCAAGGAGATGAACCCCCCAGTCGGTCATCAATCCGCCCGCATAATCCCAGAACCAGCGGAAATGGAAATGGAATCGGTTCTTGTTGAAGGCACGGCTGGGTGCCGGTCCGAGCCAAAGATCGTAATCAACGCCTTCAGGCACCGGTGTGTCTTCAATGACCGGGGGTGGCACGATCCAGTCGAGGTAGGTCCATATCTTTACGGTGCGGATGTTGCCAAGAACGCCCGACTGCACGTAATCAAAAACAGCCCTCCAGTGCGGATCACTGCGCTGCCACTGTCCGAGCTGTACCACGCGCTTGTATTTCTTAGCGGCCTTTTCCATCAGAAAGGCTTCATGGATCGAGTTCGACATGGGCTTTTCAACGTACACATGTTTTCCGGCCTGGCATGCCTCAATCATGATGAGGGCGTGCCAGTGGTCGGGAGTGCCGATGATTACGGCATCGATATCCTTTCTTTCGAGGAGCTTGCGGTAATCGGAATAAACATCGGGTTGTATTCCCTTATTGATCTCAGTGATTTGCGGCAGGCGCTTGGCGATCACGCTCTGGTCAACATCGCAGACGGCGGCACACTCGACATTCTCCTGTCCGAGGATTGCCCGGAGATCAGAATAACCCATGCCGTTGATGCCAATTGCACCTACAACAATCTTTTCATTGGCCTTGCTTGCGCAGCTAACCGTTCCGGGTACCATGGAGGCGACGGCAACACCTGCAGCAACGGTTCCGCTGGTTCTTATGAAATCTCTTCTGTTTGTCATGGTTTTGTAAAAGGATGTTAGTTGGTAAAATCTCCGGTGATTCTTTCATGGGCAAATCGTGCCATTTCTGCCGTTGACTCCTCCTTCATCAGCTTTTCGAGGGCGGGAAGCGACCGTTCTGTTCCCCATAGGCTCAGTTCACGGATAACCACGATTTTGGCATCGGCACTGGCCTTGCTGCGGAGAAAATTAATGAGAGCGGTTTCGGTGCTTTCGAAATCCCCGGATCCGTGAGCTGTTTTGATCATCACCGACAGATCCTGTGCGCTTAGGCGGCTGTCTCCCTCCCTGTATTGTCGAAGATCATCCATCAGTTCGGTGAGGTTCAGCTGGCGGTAATAAGGCCAGCGACTGAGGGTGCTGTAAGCCGGGAAAGCTTCGGGAACCTCCTGGGTAACCTCCCCTGTAGCGGCCCATTCGGCTCCGCGCTGGAGGGTAACGATGAACCCCACACACTCCATGGCGGGGTAGGGCCCGTCGCCCATGTTATGGCCGAGGGTGGTGTGAAAAACCCGTCCCTCGCCGTAGCGGATCGTGAAGAGAACAGGCTCGTGTTCGCCTGTTCCTGCCTTGGCTGTATCTGCAAAGGCCGTAGCCAGTACCGTCAGGTTTTCTGCGGGACCGCGGAGCTGCTGATAAAGTTCATCTTCAGCGTGCATCCAGGCCGCCGGAAGACCACGCGTTATGGGATGCTCCTTGTCTCTGACCGTAACCCTGAAAGCGTGCTGCGGACCATGTGAACCTCCGATGCCGGGTTCGTCCAGGTAAACCTCACCGCCCTCTCTCCATCTTACATAGGGGCCGTCGCTTTCATCGCGACCGCTCCAGCCACCCAGTCCGGTGATCCTGTTGTACTCCTTCCAGTCTCTGAAGGCGTTGTTGGCGGCGTGGTAAACCACAACCCCTCCGCCTCCTGAAACATAATCAACAAAAGCCTGATTGGTTTCTTCCGGCCAGGCGTCGCCGGTATAGTCGAGCACCACCACATCGTAGTTCGAAAACTGTGGCTTGAAGGTCGACATGTCACCGCCTGGCTCGGCCGTTTTGGCGATGTCAACGGCAAAAAGTCCCGATGATTCGAGAATCACCTCCAGAATCGGGGTGGATGAGGTGCAGTTGTGATTGTTCTGTCCGGTAACGATCAGCGCCCGGTAAGGAGCCTTAACCGCTGCATCCTGCTTGCACGAATGCGGAAGCATCACAAGCAATGCCATGGCCGGGATCAGGGATATCCATTTTCTTTTCATGATTTCGTCATTTGTGATTAGTTGCCTTCAAGTTTCCAGGGACCTCTGAATGGCCTTCTCAACAGTCTGTTGGCGTAGGGGTCATCGGGAAATACCTGTTTTTCGGGATCCCACTTCAGCTTGCGGCCGGTGAGCATCGCAATTTCAGCCAGCAACCCCCCTGAGATCGACCTGTGGGCGATGTCAACAGGGGTGATGGTTTCTTCGCGTGAACGGATACAATCGAGATGGTTTTGAATATGATCCCTGCTCATGTACAGGTGAGTTTCATTCTCTCCGATCTTTTCGTTCAGAATTTTTTCATCACTCGCCCAGAGTCCTCCACGGTTGACATGAATCCATCCCTGGTCGCCATACCAGCAGGCTCCCATGCCGGTTTTCAACTGGCGGGCGTTGGCGATGATCATTTCGAGCCCGTTGGCATAGCGGGCGGTAGAATAGTATTCAAC